>CBFGVM010000009.1:0-25102 GCA_965652015.1 uncultured Alphaproteobacteria bacterium | reverse complement strand
GCCGCAAGCGTGCTGGCTCAATCCCGCCGGAAGACGACCGACGCGAACCAGCCGGTGGCGATGGCCATCATGGCCGTAGCAAGCCCGTAGAGCACGCCGTGCTCGCGTGCGGCGACGGTGACAATCTGCTCGAAGCCCGACTTATACACCTCGAACGGGGCCGGCGTGCGTGCGATCTGCGCGCCATCGGCGAACAGCCGAACCTCCACCTCGTACGTGCCGACCGGCACCTCGGCGGGTAAAGGTATGGAGGCGCGAAACAATGCCGGCGCGAGGAGGGTCACGCCATTCGATGCTTCGCGGTAGAGGCCCTGCTCGGTTCTGATTTTGATGAAGGCGAGGCGGAAAGGATCGTCGCTTGCGGCGTCGGCGATATTGACGCTGGCCCGCTGCAGCAAGGGAATGTTGTCGAGGCCAAGCTGTAGGCGGCGTAGCGTTTCGGTATTCGTTATGGCATCGAGCGGCCGGTTCGAGAGCACGGCGAGATAGGCGGGCGCATTCTCGAATGTGCGCGAGTCGGCATTCACCCACAGCCCAAGCACCCTCTCCTTGCGGAAAGTCACCATGGTTTGCCGCGGGCCGGTGACCGTGACGATGATGTCGTAGCCGGCGCGCCGCGGGCGCGACGCCGCATCCTGCTCGACCCCGCCGAACAGCACGAGCTCCTCGCCGACGAAATTCGACGCTATCATCACCCGGTGATTTGACAGGGAGGCAACGAGTCGCTCGGCTGCGGTAGGCACAGGCAACGCGATCAGCACACCCAAGACAGCGACGAGCGCAAGCAGAGAAGGACGGGTCATGTGCCGCCCTCCAGCCCACGGACCGAGTAGAGGGTTTCGGGCGGCAGCACCAGATTGAACGCGAAGCGAATTCCGACCGCGAGCACGAGCAGGCCGAGGAGGAGGCGGAGCCGTTCGCCGCTCATCTTCTGTCCGGCGCGCGCCCCGAACTGCGCCCCGGTCACGCCGCCAACCATCAGGAACAGGGCCAGCAATGCATCGACCAAATGATTGACGGCGGCGTGCATGACCGCGGCGGAGGCCATGGTGACGAGGGTGAGGACCATCGAGGTGCCGATCACGGTCGCGGTAGGCACCCGCAGCACGTAGATCAGCATCGGCACGAGCAGAAATCCGCCCCCGATCCCCATGACTGCTCCGACAAAGCCGATGATAAACCCGATCCCCCAGACCGGGATCGCGGAGACGTAGATGCGCGAGCGTTTGAAGCGCAACTTGAGCGGTAGTCCATGGATCCAGGTATGGCTGCCGGGCCGACGCAGCTCGGCTGGCTTGCCTTGCTGTGCGCGAATGATCGCGCGCACGCTCTCGGCCACCATCAACGCGCCGACAATGCCGAGGAGAAGGACGTAAGAAACGCCGATAGTGACGTCGAGCTGGCCAATGGCGCGCAGTGTCGTGAACAGCCAGACGCCGAAAGCGGTGCCGATTATGCCTCCCGCGAGCAGCATGAAAGCGAGTGCGAGGTCGATGGCCCTGCGCTGCCAATAGCTGATCGCGCCGGACATCGACGACGCGGCGATATGGCCGGTGACGCTTGCCACGGCGACGGCCGGTGAGATGCCGAGGAATATCAGCAGCGGCGTCATGAGAAATCCGCCGCCAATGCCAAACATGCCGGAGATGAATCCGACCGCGAGCCCCATCGCTAAAATGACGAATACATTGACCGGCAGGTCTGCGATCGGAAGGTAGATCTGCAAGCGCGCGGTCCCTCGAGGCTCAGGTGTTGGCAAGGCAGCTTGCAGCGACCCTGCGAAAGGATGACGGGGTCTCGACCGAATTCGCGGCGCGACCCAGCAAATGGCCGACTGACGAAATCGCGACAGCGGTCGGTAGGGCCGCCTTGCGCCGATCCTGGCGAGAGGGCATCGCTGGCACGACGCCCGCGAAATGGGCTCGGGACTCAGCGTACGTGCAAGCGCATTCTACCGATGTTCGTCGCGCATACCACGCCTTGACGTATTTTTTATTGTGCACGGCGCGGCGTGGCAAGGTCGGGCTTGGGACTGGCCGCGGATGGTGCGCGCGTGACCGATGCTGAGGTCGAACCGGTCGAGGCCGCGGCGCTGCTCATGCCGTCGGGCGGCAGGCGGACTTTTCCTGTGATCTCGGATTCGGAAGCCGATCCAGGGTGGAAGGCGTCGCCTCCACGCGCGGCAACAGACGGCTCACCAAGGGTGACCAGCCCTGGAACGGGCTCGCTCAGCGGATCGGGGCTGATGCTCGTGTAGCTCGGCGTGATCGGCATCCTCTCATCCGAAGAGGTGACCGGGATCGACATGATCTGAAGCAGCCCAAGCATCAGTAGAATGGCCGCTGTTGCCCCGATCAATACGTGCAACGTTCCGAGGCGGTCGGCCGCGGCCTCGATGTCCATTTTGACCGTGGCGGACGCGTGCTCCGTAACACCTGCGGTCGCGGCCTGCGCAGCGCGTCGCGCTGCGGCGATGAACTCAGATCTGCCGCCGCGATCCGGCATGACTGAAAGCTTCACCACCGGGCCCGCCCACTCGCAAGCCGAGGCGTCCTCCGCCGGTGCGGTCGAGGGGCGACTGAGAACCGCACCAGAACATTCCGGCGCATCGTTGCATGACGGGCTTGAGTCGATTGGCCGGCCGAAAGTCGTTGGCGCGCCGGGATCCGCCTCGGCGGCAGCACCTGTCGCGGGTTCCTGAGGCGCGATCAGCACATCGGCTGGTGTCGGAGCGGGCGGGGCAAGCCGACCCTCGTCGATGACGAGAGGTAGTTGCGAGGCCAACGGGCAGCCGACCTCGCTATGTATCTTGGCTTCGATCAGGGTTAACCGGTCGGCGATATGCGACAGCGCACCCTCGATGCTTTGCAGCGATCCCTGAATCTGCTTTTCGGTCTGCCTGATTTCGGTGATGTCGTGCGAGGGCGCATTGAGTTCCGACGCCGGAGCCGCAGCCATGAGGGCGGGGTTCGGTACGCCCTGGCGCGCGAGAAGCAGGAGTAGCTCCACCAGTCCGCGCTCAGTCGCTTCGAATTGATTGAGCCGCGCGTCACAGGCGTCGAACTTTTCGATCAGCTTGACGATATTGCGCGCGAGGTGCTGTACGGCTTGCGCCACGCCGAGAAGACTCTCAGCCGGCGTCAAAGCGCGCAACGTGTCGCGTGTCTCGGTAAGATCGTCGCCCACGGAACGCCAGATGTCATTTCCGCATCATGTTCGACCAGCCTGGAGCGGCCTGCGAGCCATCCCCGTCAGCGGGCGGCGCGTTATCTGAGCGGCCCCGAGCCCTCGGGCACTGTTCGTCGTTCGGGTAAACAGACCGTTAAGGCGCGGCCCACCTGCGGCGGCACGTGCTCGCGACGGATTCCTTCACCGCAGGATCATCAGCCCTGCCGTCATCACGACCAAAATGACCAGCGTCGTGCCGGCGACCGTCGCGACGTGACGCCATCCGAGCGCGGCGATCCCAGTTACCGACGTTCCAAGACCCAGTGCCGAGATTGCGATCAACAGCCCCCATGTCGACGCTTCGATCAACGGAGGCTTGATCCAGGCCAGCAACGGTGCAAGCGCGGGAAATACATCCGCACTGCTGTTGAGCGCGCATAGCGCCACGAACACTACCGCAAACATCGGGATCGGGATCTTGGCGGCGGTACTGGCCACGGCTCGCCGCGCGAACAACCAGCCGATCGCAAGCACAACAGGCAACATCAGGAAGACGCGAAATAACTTGACGATCACTGCAGTATTGCCTGCCGTTTCCGATACCGCGTATCCGGCCCCAACAACTTGCGCGACATCGTGGATTGTCGCCCCGAGCATGATGCCCGCGGTCTGTGCGTCGAATCCCAGCCACACGCAGACGAGCGGATAGACGACCATCGCCAAAGTCGACAACGCATTTACGGCTACCACGACAAAGGCAACATCCATCTCTTTGCCCTTATAGTCGGGGAGCACGATCGATGTCGCGAGCGTGGCGGAGGCCCCGCATACCGCAGTTCCGGCGCCGGCCAGTGCTCCGTAGGCTCGCTCCAAGGCGAACAGACGCGCGAGCAGGAAACCGGCGGCAAGCGTGGCGGCCATCGCAACGACCACCAGAATCGCGGTCGTCAATCCCAAAGCCGCAATCTCACCAAGTGCGATCCGCAAGCCAAGCAAGGCAACGGCCCAACGCAAGATATGCTTGAGGCAGAACACGAGACCGGGTTGGAACGCGCGGCGTCGCGCCAGCGGATTGAACGCGATGCCGATCCCGAGCGCGATTACCATGGCGGGAATGGGGGCCAATCCGGCGATGAGCCGAGCGGCGGCCACCGCGCCGATTGCCACTGCGGACGAGAGCAACAGGCCGGGGACAGAAACGCGAATGTCCGCCAAACCCCGCGCCACCGCTGTGCTGGAAGATGTCAATGGCGGATCTTCGTGCGGCCCAAGCCGATGGCCGGGCCGCTCAAGGCCTGGCTGTCGTCCTCACTCGCATTCCGGAGCGGCTCTTTGTCTTTACGGACCTGCCGCAACGGTGCTCTCGAGCAGTTGGAGTGCAACGGCTGCGGCCAGAGCAGGTCCACCGCAAGATTTTCGAATCTCATGAAAAAACGTTCCTTCATCCACCTGGCCGGTTGTGAAAAAGTGGCGGTCGCTTGTCAACGTCCGCCGTTCTCGCATAGTGCGGTGGTGCCGTGTAGGGTGTGCGATTAATGGGCTCATCATGAACGTCCTTAGCCTCCCGCGTCCCGGCTGGATGACCGAGGATCTCGTACTGCTCGAGGAGCAGGCACGGCGCTTTATCGCCACCGAGTACGTGCCGCACCTCGACACCTGGAACGAGCAGGGTATGTACGACCGCGACGTCTGGACCAAAGCCGGCGCGGCGGGGCTCCTTTGTCCGGCTATTCCCGAAGAATATGGCGGCGTCGGCGGCAGCTTTGCGCACGAAGCCGTAATCGGCCGCGAATTGAGCCTTGCGGGTTTTGACTCCTTCGGGGCGCCGCTGCATTCCGGCATCGTGGCGCCTTACATCCTCCACTACGGCACGGACGAACAAAAACGGCGCTGGCTCCCCAAGCTCGTCACCGGCGAACTCGTCGGGGCAATCGCCATGAGCGAACCCGGCACCGGTTCTGATCTGCAAGGCGTGCGCACCACCGCCAGAAAATCCGGCAACGGCTACGTGCTCAACGGCTCGAAGATTTTCATCACCAATGGCCAGCATGCCAACCTGATTATCGTCGTCGCCAAGACTGATCCCGGCGCTGGCGCCAAGGGCGTGTCGCTGATGGTTGTGGAAACGGACGATGCGGCCGGCTTCCGCCGCGGCCGCAAGCTCAAGAAGCTCGGCCTCGATTCCGCCGATACTTCCGAACTGTTCTTCGAGGATGTGAAATTGCCGGCGGAGAACTTGCTTGGGAGCGAGGAAGGTCAGGGCTTCGCGCAGCTGATGAACGACCTTCCGCGCGAGCGCCTCATCGTCGCCGTCCATGCGCAGGCCATGATCGAGCGAGCACTTGCTCTCACGATCGACTATGTCAAGCAGCGCGAAGCGTTCGGTAAGAAGATCATCGAATTCCAGAACACCCAGTTCGGTCTCGCCGAATGCAAATCGGAGGCGACAATCGCACGCGTATTCCACGATCATTGCATCGAGCGTTACCTTGGCGGCACACTCGATACGGTTACTGCTTCCATGGCCAAGTATTGGCTTACCGACTTGCAGGGAAAAATCATCGACCGGTGCCTGCAGTTCTTCGGTGGCTATGGCTACATGGAAGAGTTCCCGATCTCGCGAATGTATCGCGACGCCCGGGTATCGCGTATCTACGCAGGCACCAATGAGATCATGAAGCTTCTGATCGCAAGAAGCCTGTGATGCTCGTACGATTGCTGAAAGTAGATGCCGCAAGCCTCCATCCGCCGTCGCGTGCCTACGAGCGACCGCGAACGCCATCAGGAGGATAGAGATGCCGAAGATCGAGATCGCGAAAATTTCGGCGCAACAGATTGCGTCCTATCCGAAAGAGTTCGCTTCGGTCATTTCCGGGCGCGAAAAGCAGAGGATCGGCGATGCGGTAGGGTTGACTCAATTCGGCGTCAATATCACGCGCATCAAAGCAGGCTCGGCCTCGGCGCTGCGCCACTGGCACGAGCAGGAGGACGAGTTCATCTACATGCTCGAAGGCGAGTTGATCCTGCAGGAGAACGACGGCGAGACCGTGCTTAGGCCGGGCGATGCCGCGGGCTTCAAGGCCGGAAGCGGGATTGCGCATTGCCTCGTCAACCGCTCCGGACGCGATGCGGTTTATCTCGAAGTCGGCACGCGTGCCGGTAGCGAGCGGGTGCACTATCCGGACGTCGATTTCATGATGGAACGCGATAGAACCGGCCGTCGCTACTTCCGCAAGTCAGGCGAGCCGATCCACGATTGAGGCGCGCAGGAGAGATCGATGCCGAAAATAGACGTTGCCAAGGCGGCGGTGCGCACCAAAAGCGGCTATCCCGATCCGTGGGGCGCAATCACCGACGGCCGCGAGAAGGCTGCAATCGGCGACGTTGTCGGCCTCACGCAGTTCGGGGTCAATCTCACGCGACTCAAGCCGGGCGCCGCTTCGGCACTGCGCCACTGGCATGAGGCCGAAGACGAGTTCGTTTACGTGCTTGAGGGCGAGATCACGCTGATCGAGGATGGCGGCACGACCGTGTTGCAACCGGGCGACGCAGCGGGCTTCAAGGCTGGCGTCGCCAACGGTCATCATCTCGTCAATAGGTCGCGTCGCGATGCCGTCTATCTCGAGGTTGGAACGCGAGCGAAGCGTGAGCGAGCGCATTATTCGGATGTCGACCTCATTTTCGAGAGGGACGAGAGTGGCTTGCGATTTTCACGCAGGTCGGGGGAGCTTTATCCGAAGCGGGGAGAATAAGGAGACCTCGAGAGGTCCATGCGATGCTTTTGCATCGCGACGGGTGACCCAATTGCCCTCCCTTGCAGGCGCCGTGTAAGGTCGCGGCCCTTTTCGTCGGAACCTCGCATGGCTCGCGACCAAGTCGACATGACTCCGATCGAAACGCGCGAGGATCTCGTCGCGTGGTTCGAGGCGGGCAGCAAGCCCAAGTCGCGTTTCCGCATCGGGACCGAACACGAGAAGTTCGTCTTTACGGTGGAGGGCCATAGTCCGGTTTCCTACGGGGACCGTCGCGGCATCCGTGCTCTACTCGAAGGCATGCAACATCTGCTCGGTTGGGAGCCGATCATCGAGGATGGCAACGTCATCGGCCTTTTCGACGTGACCGGAGGCGGTGCGATTTCGCTCGAGCCGGGCGGGCAGTTTGAGCTTTCGGGCGCGCCGGTCGAGAGCGTGCATCAGACCTGCTCCGAGCTGATGGCGCATCTCGCACAGGTGAAGGAAGTCGCGCGCCCGCTCGGCATCGGCTTTCTCGGGCTCGGTATGACCCCGAACTGGAGCTTGGCGCAGATTCCGATGATGCCAAAAGGCCGCTATCGAATTATGACGGCCTATATGCCCAAGGTGGGAGGACACGGTCTCGATATGATGTATCGCACCTGCACGGTGCAGACGAACATCGATTATTCTTCCGAAGCCGACATGGTGAAGAAGCTGCGGGTATCGCTCGCGCTACAGCCGGTCGCAACCGCGATGTTCGCCAATTCGCCCTTCACCGAGGGCAAGCCCAACGGCTTTCTCTCGTTCCGCTCGGAGATCTGGCGCGACACCGACGCTGACCGCTCCGGCATGTTGCCCTGGGCGTTCGAGCCTGGCATGGGCTTCGAGCGCTACGTCGACTACGCGCTTGGCGTGCCGATGTATTTCGTCAAGCGCGGCGAACGCTACATCGACGTTGCCGGCCAGTCGTTCCGCGACCTGATGGAGGGAAGGCTGCAGGCCCTGCCAGGGGAGCGCGCAACGATCTCCGACTGGGCGAACCACATCTCCACGATTTTTCCGGAGGTTCGGCTCAAACGCTATCTCGAAATGCGCGGCGCGGATGGCGGACCGTGGCGCCGGTTGCCGGCGCTAACCGCCTACTGGGCCGGGATTCTGTACGACGACGATTCGCTCGATGCTGCCTGGGATCTGGTCAAGGATTGGACCGCCGCGGAGCGGCAGAAACTTCGCGATGACGTGCCGAGGATAGGCTTCGCCGCTGCGGTCCGGGGTCAGAGCGTGCTGCAGCTGGCGAAGACCACGATCGCGCTGGCAGATAAGGGACTTGCGCGGCGTCGACGGCTGGACGCCCGTGGTCAGGACGAGAGACGCTATCTGGGCCAGATCGAGGAGTATGTCGCGCGCGGCATCACGCCGGCAGAAGAGCTGTTGGAAAAATTTCATGGTCCCTGGGGCCACAGCGTTGAGCCGGTGTTCAAGGAATATGCGTATTGATTCGAACCTTCTCGTTTTGCCTCTTGGCGGCCTCAATACACCTGGAGAATCCGGGTAACGCCGTTCGGCGGCATAATGAGGTGAACAATGCGTCGGCGTGACTTCGTCGCGGGCGGCATTGCGCTGGCCGCCAAAGCAGCGCTGCCCTCATCGGGCGGGGCGCAATCCGCCGCGCCTCGGATCGAGCGCATCATCGACGCGCATTGCCACGTGTTCAATGCCGCTGATCTCCCGATCGAAGGCTTCGCGAAGAAGATTATGGTGCCGAAATCGGCGCAGACCAGCGAACTTGTCGCGCGGTTCGCGGACTATCCGGGTGCCCTGGAGGCGTTGGTCCACGCAATCACCGTTCAGGTGAAGCGTGCCGCTCCTGATATGCAAACGGAGATCGATACCATTGATGAATTCGAGAGAGAGCCCGGGAAGAAGCCGACTAATGCGTGGCGCCAGGACGAAGATCGCCGGCACTTGCGCAGCGCGTTGCAGCTCATCTGGTTCAATTCCGACATTTTCAGCGAGCGCCCCCTGTCATTGACTGACGGCCTCGCACTCGAGGTGGCAATCGAGGAGATCAGATTATTTCTGTTTCAGCAGATTCATGAGGAATTCGGCAAACCGGTGCTGACACCGGAAGACCGAGACGTCTTGAGCGGACTGACGCCCTTCCAGGTCGACGCCATGGCGGACGAGCTCTATTCGCGTGAGGATTTACTCGGTCGTTATATTCGATGGGCGCTCTTGTATACCCGAAATCGTTACGAACTGGCCGAGGAACTCGATCAACTTCACGGCAAGATGGGCCACAAGTCGCGGATCGTGTTGATGACGCCTGCAATCGTCGATTTTTCAAAGTGGCTTGAGGACGAGGATCAACTCAGCATCCAAGATCAGGTCGATGTAATGACGAGGATCGCCTGCCGCAGGGGCGGTCCGCGCGTTCACGGTTTTGTCGGATTCGACCCGCTGCGACAGGCGCTCTACGATCATCATCGGCGCAGTCCCGCAGATATGGATCCGATGGCGGTCGTGCGCCGCGCCATCGAGGTGAAGCAGATCGTCGTCGGCGACTCGACCAGAACCACGGGCGGGCTTATCGGGGTCAAGCTCTATCCGCCGATGGGATTTCGAGCGACAGACAACAGGCATTTGTCCGACGCGAGCTTCAACGAGCCTGCCTATTTGCGTTCGCCTGATACGGGCCTCGGGTCGCAGATCGGCGGCAAGCTCGATGCTGCCCTCTCGAAGCTCTACACGTGGTGCAACGCCAATAATGTGCCGATCATGGCCCATACCAGCCATAGCTTCGGTCCGAACAGCAAGTATGAGGGTCGGGCAGATCCGATTTTCTGGGCAGATGTAATCAAACAGGACGCGTTTGCACAGCTGCGAATCAATCTGGCTCATTTCGGCCACTTCAACAAAGCCGTGCAATACCCTCGTCCGCAAAACTACGTCGACGAATGTTGGGAGTGGACGGTAGGAAAGATTCTGACCAGTTCGGCCGAGGTGTACGCCGACATCAGCTCGCTGGGCGAAATTCTCAAGACGGGTTCCAGTAGGAAAATCGTCGAATGCATGAAGGCTTTCAAAGAGCACTTTCCCAATAGCGATGAGCGGCTGCTCTACGGCACCGACTGGTCGATGATCGCGCAAGAGGAGCGCTTCCCGAAACTATTCTCCTCGAGACCATTCCCCGACCTGATGACCCTTTTCTTGAGAGCCGTCGGATACGATGATGCTCAGATTGAGGGGATCATGTTCAGAAATGCAGTGCGCTTCCTGGGGCTCGGTAAAGCCGAATTCGAGAAGTTCGGGGAGAAGAGCACGCGAGGCCGGCTCGAGAGGTTCTATGCTGCTCACAACTTATCCAGCGATTGGATGACGGCCTTCGATTAACTTGCGCCTCCAGGCCGCTCATGCGATCGGGCCGCTGCCATCGCGATGCGCTTGGCGGCTGGCGCAGCTGGCGGCCCAATTTCGAATAAGTGCGGGGCCGTGTTGCTGTCATTCCCCCGGCGGCGGGCGGCCGATGACTTCCTCCGCTTCCGGATTAAGGAGTTTGACCTCGCCTCGGCGCCATGTTGCATGACTGAATCCGGCGTAGAGCCGGGCCGAGCCTCGGTGTGTTTGCGGACTGGTGACGGGGCTTTTAGGCGGCACTCGCCTGCGCCCGCGCGCTTCTCTAACATGGATAGTCGGCGGGGCGCCGCGAGCGAGAGGCGGGAATGAGGTGCCACTGGTTCCGACTGGGTTTTGGCTCGCTGCTCGCGCTTGCTGTGTTAGGTGCAACCGCCCGCGCCCAGGTCGGCTTTGATCGGGCCGGCGCCGACTATGCCAGTTTTCCCATACGATCCGGCGATCCGGCCCAATGCGCTGCCCGCTGCGAGCGGGACCCACGCTGCCGGGCATGGGCCTTTTCCTATCCGGCAACCGAAGGCGCCAATGCCGTTTGTTGGCTCAAATCCAGGGTCCCGCCACGCGTGGAGGCACCGTGTTGCGTGTCCGGTGTGCGCGGGACCGGCGTCATCGAGCCGAAAAGGGAAGGGGCCGAGTTCGGCGTCGATCGAAATGGCGGCGACTACCGGCATTTCGAACTGCCGGCCGACGCGAGCGGCAAAGCCTGCGGAAAGGCTTGCGAAGCCGAGGAAAGCTGCCGCGCCTGGACGTATGTGCGACCGGGTTATGTCGGCTCTTCGGCCGTTTGTTATCTCAAGAACCGCATCACGCGGCCCGTGCGCAAGCCATGCTGCATTTCCGGGGTGGTGCGGTAACTATGAGTTTGATCCGCTCGCGAGCATTTGCGGGTCCAGATTGCATGGCGATGCGGTTACGCTATGCGGGGGCTGACGTTTGGAGGCATCCATGACAAGATCTGTCTTCTTCTTCATCGCGTTCGGGCTGCTGACGAGCGCTGCCCTCGCGCATCACGGCTGGGGCAGCTATGACGCAAGCAACCCGGTCACCGTTACCGGCCCGATTGTGACCTCAAAGTTCGAGAATCCGCACGCCACGATCACGGTGGGGGCCAGCGACAAAGTCTGGACGGTGACGCTTGCGCCTACATCACGCATGAACAGTCGCGGAGCGACGGAAAAGGTCGTTGCTGTCGGGCAGAACATTTCCGCCTACGGCTACCCGTCGACCGCCCATAAGGATGAGATGCGTGCTGAGCGGATCACGGTCGACGGCAAGACCTACGAGATGCGCTGATGACCGATGCTGCGCCAGCGCTGTTTGTTGCGCTCGAGCAGTCGGGGTTCGCGGCGAGCATACGCCAGTCAACGTGGCTCTACCCGGCGGCAAATATCGGACACATCGTCTCGCTCACGTTTTTTGCCGGCGCCGTCGGCGTGATGGACGTCCGTCTGCTCGGAGGCTTGGCCGCGACCGCGCCGGCCCGCCTGCTGGCGCGGGCTCGCACCTTCGCCGTTGTCGCACTGGCAGGCATGGCGGTTACGGGAAGCGTGCTGTTCTCCGCCGAGGCGAGCCATATCGTGCTCAACCCGGCATTCCAGCTGAAGGCCGCCCTGGTTGCCGCTGGCCTGATCAATATCGCGATCTATGAATTGTGGGCGAGGCGCGCAGTCGAGGGCCTTGCACCCGGCGCATCGATGCCGGCGCGTGCCAAAGTCGCAGGCCTGCTGTCGCTCGGGATCTGGGTCGCGGTCGCCGCCTGCGGGCGCAGCATCGCGTATTTCTAAATGCTATCCCGTTCCGCCGACGGTGATGCGGTCCATGCGCAGGGTCGGCTGGCCGACTCCGACCGGGACGCCCTGGCCATTCTTGCCGCAGGTGCCAAGGCCGGGATCAAGCTCGAAGTCGTTGCCGATCATGCTGATCCGGTTGAGGTCGGTTGGGCCATTGCCGATCAACATGGCTCCCTTGAGGGGCCGTCCAAGCTTTCCATCCTCGATCCTGTAGGCCTCGGTAACCTGGAAGACGTATTTGCCCGAAGTGATGTCGACCTGACCCCCACCGAAATTGGCGGCATAGATCCCGCTCTTAACCGAAGCGATGATCTCGCCCGGTGCGTGCGCGCCTGCGAGCATGTAGGTATTCGTCATGCGTGGCATGGGCAAATGGGCATAGCCTTGTCGGCGGCCATTGCCAGTGGGTTTCATGCCCATGAGACGTGCATTCTGGCGGTCTTGCATGTAGCCAACGAGGATGCCGTCTTCGATCAGCACGGTGCGGCTGGTCGGTGTGCCTTCGTCATCGATCGATAGCGAGCCGCGCCGCTGCGCGAGAGTACCATCATCGACGACGGTGACGCCGTTCGCGGCGACGCGCTGTCCCATCAAACCGGCAAAGGCAGAGGTCTTTTTGCGATTGAAGTCACCTTCGAGGCCGTGGCCCACGGCTTCGTGCAGCATGATGCCCGGCCAGCCTGGAGCAAGCACTACGTCCATTTCCCCGGCTGGAGCCGGCACGGCTTCCAGATTGATCAGTGCTTCGCGCACGGCCTCGTCAGCAGCGGCTTGCCAGGCCTGCGTTGCGAGAAAATGGGAGAAGCCCTCCCGTCCGCCGTAGCCGTGGCTGCCGGCTTCCTGGCGATCGCCCTGCCCAACGACGACCGAGACATTTACACGCACCAACGGGCGCACGTCGCGGTAGCTTTCACCATCCCCGCGCAGGATCTCGATCACCTGCCAGCTTGCCCCGAACGAGACCGAAACCTGTCGTACGCGCGGGTCTTTCGCCCGGGCATAGGCGTCAACGGCCTCCAGCAGTCGCACCTTGGTTTCGAAAGGAGGCATCCCGAGTGGATTGTCGTCGCCATAGAGGCGCGCATTCGTGCGCGCCGGCGGTTCGGCATAACGACCGCTGTCGCCGCCCTTGACCGCGCGCACCGCGTCTGCCGCGCGCGCCAAAGCCTCCTCCGAGACATCGGAGGAATGCGCATAGCCCACGGCTTCGTCCTTGACGGCGCGTAGCCCGAAGCCCTGGTCGGTGTTGTAGGTCGCTTGCTTGAGCCGCCCGTTGTCGAAGACGAGCACCTCCGATTGGGCATATTCGAGATAGAGCTCGCCGTCGTCTGCGCCTTCCAGCCCGCGGCCGAGATGCCGGCGCGCGCTCTCGCGGTCGAGACCGGCGCGGTCCAGAAGGGAGGTAGTGGCTAAGCTCATGGTGACACCCGCGTTCCCGCAGCCCACCCAAAGATAGTGACGCTCGCCTAAACTTGCGAGATCACCGATCCCCTGATTGTCAGCTGATCTCCGCGATAGGTCGCGGGGGCTTTACGGCAGCTTGTCGTAGCCCTCGCCGAAACCTTTGAGGCTCATCGGGAAACCGATGCCTTCCTCGGGCGTCTGGAAGATGATGAAGGTCGCGGTCTGGCCGCTACGTAGCTGTTTCACCAAGTTGTCATCCATGACGACCTCGGCAACGCAGCCGTTGGGTAGGCAACGGACGAAACCGGCGCGTCCGACGTCGGCCTGGTCGATCTTGAGCCCGAGGCCTGAAGGAAGCAGCACGCCCACCGGCGCCACCACCCGCATGAGGCGGCTCTTCTGATCCGCGGTCTTGAGGACGATGACAGTGAGCCCAACGTTGGCGCGATCTTCGGCCGTGACACTCTGGATCAGCGCGCACTGCTCGCCCTGGGCGCCGGGCGGCGTGTCGCAACGGACCTGCCAGTCGTTGTGGACCGATTTAACGGCGCCCTGCGCTGCCGCACGTTCGGCCGTGCCGGCCAAGGCTGCGAGTGCCAACACGAGTGTCAGGAGTGGTGTCGCCGTCAAAAAATGCATTCTCGGGCGGAGTGAACCCATAATTTCGGCCCCTCAAATCCTGTGCGCCCCGCTGTCCTCGACCCGGCCGAATCGACCCCGTCCGGCCATGCTCGGACCTGGCTATCAAGGATTAGTAAAACAGCGCATTGTGGCCGAGAAAGGGTCGAACGCCGACGGCTGGCCAGGGGCGAATCGGCCCGCCCTTTCATCGCATGGGAGCTATGAACGGGTGCATTGCGATGGCGTCGGAATTATGGTTTGAGAAGCCAGGATTCCCCTGAGGTTCCGCCGCCGAGCCGACCAGGAGTGCCACGCTCGATGCGGGCGGCGGCTCCGAGCAGTCCGGCGCGCGCCTGAGACCCTCATTCGAGGAGCAATGATGCTGCTATTCAAGCGATTGACCGTATTAGCGGTGATGATCGTCGCCACCCTGGGGGGAGTAGACACGGCTTTAGCAGGGCTAGGGCAACCTTCGCCTTGGCAATTGGGGCTCCAGAAATCGGCCTCTCCGGTGATGGACAACATCATCTGGTTTCACGATTTTCTGCTCTACATCATTACCGGCATCGCCGCTTTCGTGCTCGTGTTGCTGATCATCGTCATGGTGCGCTTCAACGCCCGCGCCAATCCGACGCCGTCGCGGACCACGCACAATACATTGATCGAAATTGCGTGGACGATCATTCCGATCATGATCCTGATGTTCATTGCGGTGCCTTCCTTCAAGCTTTTGTTCTACCAACTCAATGTGCCGGCCGCCGATCTCACGGTAAAGGCGACCGGCAAGCAGTGGTTCTGGACCTACAGCTATCCGGACAACGGTGATTTCGAGTTTGATTCATTGATGCTCAAAGACGGCGAGCGCAAGCAAGACCAGCCGCGACTGCTCGCCGTGGACAATGACATGGTGGTGCCGGTAAACAAGACGGTGCGCGTGATCACCACCGGCGCCGACGTCATTCATGCGTTCGCGGTGCCGTCGTTCGGGATCAAGATCGACGCCATTCCCGGCCGGATCAACGAGACCTGGTTCACGGCCGAGCGGGAGGGTGTCTATTATGGTCAGTGCTCGGAACTGTGCGGCAAGGATCACGCTTTCATGCCGATCGCAGTTCGTGTGGTGAGCGAGCAGGCGTTCTCCGCCTGGATCGAAGAGGCCAAGAAGAAATTCGCTCGGAAAGAAGCGGTACCGCCGACCCAGGTCGCCGCGGCGCAATCGAGGTCGCAGTAATGCGCGCGCCGACGCGGGCGGAAATTCGAAGGACTTGAATCATGGATGCGATGGCGAAAGCTCACGGCGAGGACCAGCACGACCACCCACACGGTTGGCGGCGCTACCTCTATTCGACCAACCACAAGGACATCGGCACGATGTACCTCGTGTTCGCGCTGGTCGGCGGGTTGGTGGGAGGCGTGCTGTCGATCGGCATGCGGCTCGAGCTTATGCATCCGGGGCTGCAGTTCTTTCATGACTCCCACATGTTCAATGTGTTCACGACCGCGCACGGCCTGATCATGATCTTTTTCATGGTCATGCCGGCGATGATCGGCGGCTTCGGCAACTGGATGATACCGCTGATGATCGGGGCGCCGGACATGGCATTCCCGCGCATGAACAACATCTCGTTCTGGCTGCTGCCGGCTTCCTTCACGCTGCTGATCATCTCGTTGTTCGTGGAAGGCGAACCCGGTGCTCCGGGCGTAGCCGCAGGATGGACGATCTATGCACCGCTCTCGACCTCGGGCCATCCGGGCCCCGCGGTCGATTTCGCCATCCTGTCGCTGCATCTTGCCGGCGCCTCGTCGATTCTCGGGGCGATCAACTTCATAACGACCATCTTCAACATGCGCGCGCCCGGCATGACGATGCATAAGATGCCGTTGTTCGTGTGGTCGCAGCTGGTGACGGTGTTCCTCATTCTGCTCGCGATGCCGGTGTTGGCCGGTGCCATTACCATGCTGCTCACCGACCGCAATTTCGGCACGACCTTCTTCACTCCCGGCGGGGGCGGCGATCCCGTCCTGTTCCAGCACCTGTTCTGGTTCTTCGGCCATCCTGAAGTCTACATCCTGATCGTGCCGGGCTTCGGCATGGTCAGCCAGATCGTGGCGACCTTCTCCAGAAAGCCGGTATTCGGCTATCTCGGCATGGCATATGCGATGGTCGCGATCGGCGGAATCGGATTCGTGGTGTGGGCGCACCATATGTACACCGTCGGCATGTCGACCGCTGCGCAAGCGTATTTCGTGGTGGCGACTATGGTGATCGCCGTGCCGACCGGGGTGAAGATCTTCTCTTGGATCGCCACCATGTGGGGCGGTTCGCTCGAGTTCAAAACACCGATGTTGTGGGCGATCGGCTTCATCTTCCTGTTCACCGTCGGCGGCGTAACCGGCGTGGTGCTCGCCAATGCCGGCGTCGATCGCTCGCTGCAAGATACGTATTACGTGGTGGCGCATTTTCACTATGTGCTGTCGCTCGGCGCGGTCTTCACGATTTTCGCCGGCTGGTACTATTGGTTCCCGAAAATGACCGGCTACATGTATTCGGAGACGATCGGCAAGTTACACTTCTGGCTCACCTTCATCGGCGTCAACATCGTGTTCTTCCCCCAACACTTCCTCGGCCTCGCCGGCATGCCGCGCCGCATTGCCGACTATCCCGATGCTTTCGCCGGCTGGAACCTGGTCTCCTCGCTCGGATCTTACCTGTCGGGATTGGGAGCTCTGGTGTTCTTCTTCGGCGTGGCCCAAGCCTTCATGCGCAAGCAGCAGGCGGCGAACAATCCATGGGGCGCGGGCGCAACGACACTCGAATGGACGCTCCCGTCGCCGCCGCCATTCCACCAATACAACGAGTTGCCGCTGATCAAGTGATGGCAGGACCAGTGAGCATATGACGACCCAAGCGTGAGCACAGGATCGATGTCGCCGATCGGTGAAGGTGCACAGTTCGCGGGAGGCAAGATCGCTTCGGTCTCATACGAGCCGAGCATTGCGACCGTCGGCGACTATGTGGCGCTGATGAAGCCACGCGTCATGTCGCTCGTCGTTTTCACCGCGCTTGTGAGCCTCATGATCGCGCCGGGGCAGCTCCATCCGATGCTCGGCTTCACCGCACTTCTGTGCATTGCGGTCGGGGCCGGCGCGGCGGGCGCGCTCAACATGTGGTACGACGCGGACATCGACGCCCTGATGAAACGGACCGCGAACCGACCCATTCCGCAAGGGCGCATCGCGCCCGGCGAGGCGTTCGCGTTTGGCATCGTGCTCGCCGCCTTCGCCGTAGCCGTCCTCGGGGTCTTGGTGAGTTGGCTCGCGGCGGCGCTGCTCGCCTTTACCATTTTCTTTTACGTGGTTGTCTACACGGCATGGCTCAAGCGGTTGACCCCCCAGAATATCGTCATCGGCGGCGCCGCCGGCTCGCTCCCTCCCGTCATCGCCTGGGCGGCGGCGACCGGCGGCATCTCGGTCGAGCCGTGTCTCCTGTTCCTCATTATCTTCTTCTGGACGCCGCCGCATTTCTGGGCGCTGGCGCTCGTCCGCGCCGATGACTATGCCCTTGCTCGCCTTCCGATGCTGCCGGTCGTTGCCGGAGCGGAAGAAACGCGTCGGCAGATTGTGCATTATTCTGTCGCCCTCGTGCCCATCGGCGCGGCGCCGTGGCTGCTCGGTTATGCCGGGGCGCCCTATGGAGCGACCGCGCTGATTGCCGGCGCGCTGATGGTCATGTTCGCGTGGCGTGTGCGCAGCAACCGCGAAGGGGAGCGTGCCGCGCGAGCGGCGCACCAGCTTTTCGCTTTTTCGATTTTGTACTTATTCGTCCTGTTCGCGGTGCTGCTGATCGACGCGCGGGTCATAGGCATGTGAGGGGTTGTGGTGATGACATGGACGAAAAGCCACAGAGAATCGTGCTCAGCGAAGAGCAGAAGCGCAGCCGGCGGGCGCGCTCGATCGCAATTGCGCTCGCGCTTGGCGCCCTGGTTATCCTGTTTTACGTCGTTACGCTCGTGAAGGGACCTGGCGTATTGAACCGTCCGCTGTAATCGCCATGACTGTTCCAAACACCTCCTCGCCACGTCGCCGCGATGTCCTGGTCGCGGCTGCGTGTGGAGCATTCGTCGCGGCGATGGTGGGCGCAGCCTATGCGGCTGTGCCTCTGTATAACTGGTTCTGCCGCACGACCGGGTTCGGCGGCACGCCCCAAGTTGCCGCGGCTGCTCCGTCTGCCATTGTCGAGCGCAAGCTGAAAGTGCGCTTCGACGCCAACGTCGCCGGAGGACTTCCCTGGCGCTTCGAGCCGGAGCAGAATTTAATTGAAGTCAAAATCGGCGAGGTCGTGACTGTCAGCTATCGGGTGGTCAACGAATCGGCGCGCGAGACCGTCGGGGTCGCCTCATACAACGTCTCACCGCCCACCACTGGCGCATATTTTTCCAAGATCAACTGTTTCTGCTTTACCGATCAGCGGCTCAAGCCCGGCGAAAAGCGCGATATGGCGGTGGTTTTCTTCGTCGCCCCGGAACTCGTAAAGGATTCGGAACAGGATGGCCTCGATACCATCATCCTGTCCTACACCATGTATCCGGCGCGGCAGGCTGAACCGTCGCGAGCAGAGCGCGGCGCAGCGCCTGCAGCCGGACGAAGCTGAGAATCGACATAGAACGAGCGTTGTAGCTGCCCCGCTGGGAGATGGAGAAGCTCAAGATGGCCGACGCCCACGCCAAGCCGCACCATGACTACCATCTGGTCGCGCCAAGTCCTTGGCCTGCGGTAGGCGCGGTTTCGGCCTTTCTGGCGGCACTCGGCGGTATTGCCTGGATGCACCACATGTTCGCGGCGGCGCCATATATCTTCGGCGTCGGCGTGATCGGCATCGCCTACACCATGATCGGCTGGTGGACCGACGTCGCCCGCGAAGCGACATACGAAGGCTACCACACGCGCATCGTCCAGATCTCCCATCGCTACGGTATGATTCTGTTCATCGCCTCCGAGGTGATGTTCTTCGTGGCCTGGTTCTGGGCCTACTTCAACAGCGCGCTATTCCCGGCCGATATGCAGCAGATCACGCGTGAACAACTGTTCGGCGGAGTATGGCCGCCAAAGGGAACCGAGACATTCGACCCGTGGCATCTGCCGCTACTCAACACCCTGATCCTGCTCACCTCAGGCACCACCGTCACCTGGGCGCATCACGCGCTTCTCGAGAACGACCGGCAGGGACTGAAGTGTGGCCTGATTCTGACGATTGCGCTTGGTCTGGCTTTCACCTGCGTGCAGGCCTACGAGTACATGCACGCAGGGTTCAATTTCAGCGGTAACATCTATGGCGCCACATTCTTTATGGCGACCGGATTCCACGGCGCGCATGTCATCATCGGCTCGACGTTCCTGATTGTCTGTCTGCTCCGCGCCTATCTCGGACACTTCACGCCGACTCAGCATCTCGGTTTCGAGTTTGCCGCCTGGTACTGGCATTTCGTCGACGTCGTGTGGATCTTCCTGTTTTCTTGCATTTACGTATGGGGTTCGGCAGGGGCGAGCGTGGCGCATGCCGCCGGCCACTAGCAGCGCGCCGGCAACCGGGTACGCTTTTGCGGAGATGATCAGCGGCGTGCGGTGAGCCTTCAAGCGCATTCGCGCTTAACGCTCGGTGGACGTCACCCCATCTGTGGCTTGCCCGAACTCGGCGGCTGAGGGCGCATGGAGTTGATCGAGCCGCGCACGACACCAGCTGAGAAAATGAGAGGTGTGTCATGGCGGCGTATGACGCGATCATTATCGGCACCGGACAGGCTGGGCCGGCGTTGGCGCGGCGATTGGCGGGCGCGGGCTGGACGATTGCCGTCATCGAGCGCAAGCTTTTTGGCGGTACCTGCGTCAATAACGGCTGTACCCCGACCAAAACTCTGATCGCGAGCGCCTCCGCGGCCTATCTCGCACGGCGCGCTGCCGAGTACGGCGTGACCGTCGGCGGCCCGGTTGGCGTCGACATGAAGGCCGTGAAGGCGCGCAAGGATGCCGTTGTGCGCCCGTCGCGCGAGGGCGTCGAGCGGTCATTGAGGAGCCTGAAAGGGTGTACCGTCTTTCAAGGCCACGGTCGCTTCGTCGGAACTAAGAACGTGCAAGTCAGTGATGAGATCCTCAGCGCGGACAAGATTTTCATCAACGTGGGCGCGAGGGCAGTGGTGCCGCCGATTCCCGGGCTCGAACAAGTCCCTTACCTCACGAACAGCTCGATGATGGACCTGGACTTTGTGCCGGCGCATCTCGTCGTCCTCGGCGGGAGTTATATCGGTCTCGAATTTGCGCAAGCCTATCGCCGCTTTGGAAGCGAGGTCACCGTCATCGAGCTCGCGCCGCATCTCATCGCCCGCGAAGACGAGGATGTCTCGCGCGCCGTTGCCGAAATCCTGAAAGAGGAAAACATCGATATCCGTCTCAATAGCAAGGTGGTCGCGGTGGCAAAAGAAGGCAACAACATTGCTGTCACAGTAGAGAATGCGGGAACAAAGTCGCAAGTCATCGGCTCCCACCTGCTGCTCGCGATCGGTCGGCGACCGAATACGGACGATCTCGGCCTCGACAAGGCCGGAGTTACCAGCGACGCTCGCGGCTACATTCAAGTCGACGACCAGTTGCGCACGAATGTCCCCGGCATCTGGGCCTTGGGGGATTGCAACGGCCACGGCGCCTTCACCCACACCTCCTGGAACGACTTCCAAATCGTCGCGGCGAACCTTCTCGACAACGATCCGCGGCGCGTCAGCGATCGCATCACCGCGTATGCGCTCTACACCGATCCCCCGCTCGGGCGCGCCGGTATGACCGAGACGGAAGTCCGCAAATCCGGACGGCCCGCGCTGATCGCGACCATGGCCATGGAAGACGTGAGTCGAGCGTACGAGAAGGGCGAGACAAAGGGTTTCATGAAAATCTTGGTCGACAAGGAAACCAAGCAGTTCCTCGGAGCGTCGCTGCTGGGACTTTCAGGCGACGAAGTCATTCACTGCATTCTCGACGTCATGTATGCCAAGGCGCCATGCACCGTTCTGCAGCGGGCGATGCACATTCACCCGACGGTTTCGGAGTTTATTCCCACGATGTTGGAAGACCTCAGGCCGTTGTCGTGAACATGGGTCCAGGAACGATTTGATCCGGGACTTGAGAATTGAGCCACGGCACGCCATCTCGCGGACAAGATATTCCAAGCCGGTTTCGTAGTGACCAATCGCGCTGATACACCGCCTTCACCCATCGCGTCCGGCCTAATGGGACGCTGTCCCTGCTGCGGCGAAGGCCCTCTGTTCCGAGGGTTTCTTGCGCTACGGCCGCGTTGCGAGCGGTGCGGCCTCGACTTCTCGTTTGCCGATTCCGCCGACGGCCCGGCGTTTTTCGTCATGTTTCTTGCCGGCTTCATTGTCGCCGGCTCGGCGCTGGCCGTGGAAGTCCTTTATGCCCCGCCATACTGGGTGCATGCGCTGCTGTGGGGCCCGCTGATCCTGGTCACGACACTCGTGCCGTTGCGGCCTGTGAAGGGGCTTCTGATCGCGATCCAATATCACCACAAGGCCGCGGAGAGCCGCTTCACCGGCGGCGACGCGCCGTGAGGGTCGCGCCGGCACGATCGTTGCGGTCCGACCTCGTACTGCCGGCCTCGTTCGCGCTCGTGGCGATCGTAGTCTTCATCGGGCTCGGTACCTGGCAAATCCAACGCAAGGCCTGGAAGGAAGCGCTGATCGAGCGCCTCGAACAGCGTCTTTCGGCGCCGCCGATCGATCTGCCGCCGCGCGAGCGCTGGGCAAAGCTTGACCCCGCAAACGACGAGTTCCGTCGCGTGAAATTCTCCGCCGCATTCGTGCCGGGCGCCGAAGCGCTCGTTTACACGAGCGGTTCGGCCTTGCGCAGCGACGTTTTCGGATCCGGCTACTGGGTGTGGGCGCCGGCGCGGCTCGCGGGCGGCGGGCTTGTCGTTGTCAATCGCGGCTTCGTCCCGGAGGGACGACAGGACATGGCGACGCCAGAGGCTGGCGTCTCTCCCGGCCATGTCGAGTTGCTCGGCGTGATGCGCTGGCCGGAATCTCGCGGTACTTTTTCGCCACAGGATGATCCTGGCCGCAATCTTTATTTCGTGCGCGACCCGGCTGCGATTGCAGCTGCCAAGGGATGGGGCGAAGTCGCGCCTTTTTACGTTGAATTGGAAAGCCCGCACCCGCCTGGCGGGCTTCCGCGCCCCGGCCCGCTCAAGCCGAACCTGCGTAACGACCATCTTCAATATGCGATCACTTGGTATGGACTTGCCCTGGTCGTCGCGGGGATGTTCGCATTTTGGCTCAGCGGCCGAGCGGCGCGGACCGCATGAGCGGCGTGCGGGCGCCTTCCTTGTGGAGGGGGCGCCTTCCCACTATGTTTTTAGGCCGTTGCTTTCCCCGCGCCCGACGTGCGGTCGGGGAAGAGAAGCACATTCAATAGGTTAGGTGGAATGTCCGCTCGGCGAGCAAAGCCGAGCGCGACGGCCCCTTAGCCTCGAACGGAGCCGACGTGCGTTACGTCTCCACCCGGGGCGAGGCCCCGACGCTCGGTTTTGTCGACGCGATGCTCGCGGGGCTTGCCCGCGACGGCGGACTTTACGTGCCCGCGGCCTGGCCGAGCCTCGATGCAGATGCGATCGCTGGTTTTGCCGGCCGGCCCTATGCCGAAGTGGCTGTGGAAATCATCCGTCCTTTCATCGGCGATGCCATCCCCGAGGCCGACCTCGCGCGCATGACGCGCGAGGCTTATGGCCGATTCCATCATCCGGCGGTCGCCCCGCTGGTGCAGTTCGGCACGAACGAATTCCTTCTTGAACTGTTTCACGGACCCACGCTCGCGTTCAAGGACTTGGCAATGCAGCTTCTCGGCCGGCTCATGGACGAGGTGCTCGCGACTCGAGGCGAGCGCACGACCATCGTGGTTGCGACCTCCGGCGACACCGGCGGCGCCGCGGTCGAGGCATTTCGCGGCCGCGCGCGAGCGGATGTGTTCATACTCTTTCCGCGCGGACGCATTTCCGACGTGCAGCGGCGAATGATGACAACCGTCGAAGACGACAATGTTCACGCGCTGGAGATCGAGGGGACATTCGACGATTGCCAGGCGATCGTGAAGGGCATGTTCGAACACCACGCCTTTCGCGACCAAGCGCGGCTATCTGGCGTGAACTCCATCAACTGGGCGCGTATCGTCGCCCAGGTGGTGTACTACTTCACCGCCGCGGTCGCGCTAGGCTCTCCCCGGCGAAAGGTGGCCTTCACCGTTCCGACCGGCAATTTCGGCGACGTCTATGCAGGCCACGTCGCGCTGTGCATGGGTCTGCCCATCGATCGCCTCACCGTTGCGACCAACGTCAACGACATCCTGGTGCGGACCATCGCGACCGGCACATACGAGCTGCGCGAGGTGGTCCCCACATCCTCGCCGTCCATGGACATCCAGGTGGCGTCGAACTTCGAGCGCCTGTTGTTCGACATTCACGGCCATGATGCTCGCGCGGTGCGCGCGCTGATGGCCTCGCTCGCGCAGTCGCGCCGATTTACGCTGTCGGCGCGCGCGCTCTCCTCGCTGCGCGCCGTGTTTTCCGCGGACCGGGCGGACGAGGACGAGACGGCGGCAACTATTCGCACCATACTGCGTGAGACCGGGCGTCTTATCGATCCTCACACTGCCGTGGGTGTTGCGGTCGCGGAAAAGGAGACCCGCGACCCATCGATTCCCATGGTGGTGCTCGGTACGGCCCATCCGGCCAAATTTCCCGATGCTGTGGAGGCGGCGACCGGGCTGCGGCCACCGCTGCCCGAATGGCTCGCCGACCTCGATCGGCGTCCGGAGCGCGTCACCACGCTGCCGGTCGACCAGATGGCGGTCGAGCGCCACGTTCTCTCCGTCAGTCGCGCCGCACACGAAGGAGCCGCTGCATGAGCGTTGAAGTCACGCGTCTTCCCACGGGCCTTGTCGTCGTGACGGACGCGATGCCGCATTTGGAGACTGCTGCACTGGGCGTTTGGGTCGGCTCCGGCAGTCGCAACGAGCAGCCGGATGAGCACGGTATTTCGCATCTGCTCGAGCACATGGCATTCAAGGGCACCACGCGGCGCACGGCGCGGCAAATCGCGGAGGAGATCGAGGCGGTAGGCGGCGATCTCAACGCGGCAACCTCGGTCGAGACCACCGCCTACTATGCACGCGTGCTTCGAGCCGACGTGCCGCTCGCGCTCGACGTGCTATCGGACATCCTTGCCGATCCAGCATTCGATTCCGAGGAACTGCGGCGCGAGCATAACGTCATCGCGCAGGAGATTGGTGCTGCCGAAGACGCTCCGGACGATGTGATCTGGGACAAGCTGCAGGAGACTGCCTTTGCCGGTCAATCGATCGGCCGGTCAATCCTCGGCACGCCGGCGACCGTGCGCTCGTTCGATCGTCTGCGGCTTTCCGCTTATCTCCGACGCCACTACCGCAGTCCCGCCATGGTGATCGTAGCGGCAGGCGCCGTTGAGCATCGAGCCGTGCTGGAGAACGTGGAACAACGATTCGCGAGTTTCGCTGGGCCTCGATCACCGATGCCCGAGCCCGCCCGCTTCATTGGGGGGTCTTGGATCGAGACCCGCGATCTCGAACAAGTTCACATCGCGCTCGCCATGCACGGCTTGCCGCACCGCGATCCGAACCTTCTCAGCCTGCAGGTATTCACGAATGTGCTGGGCGGCGGAATGTCCTCGCGCCTATTTCAGGAGGTACGTGAACAGCGCGGCCTCTGCTACGCGATCTATGCGTTTCATGCCTCTTATTCGGACATTGGCATGTTCGGCCTTTATACCGGCACCGATGCCGCAGATGTCCCCGAGCTGATGCGCGTCGTCGTGGGCGAGATCAATGCCGCAGCGGAAGGCATCAACGAGGCGGAGGTCGCGCGCGCGAAAGCGCAGATGA
>CBFGVM010000008.1:0-25354 GCA_965652015.1 uncultured Alphaproteobacteria bacterium | reverse complement strand
CGGCAATTCGAATCGATCAACCCAAGGCAGCGATGCGCGCAATCACTGTTTTTCCCGGCACCGCCCAGTCAGCGAAGCTTGAGGATGTGCCCGAACCGGCGGAGTCGGATGGCTCCGTCTTGGTGCGCACGTTGGCACTCGGAGTATGCGGGACCGATCGCGAAATTCTCAACGGTAGCTATGGCTTTCCTCCTCCGGGTGAGCAGCGCCTTATTCTCGGCCATGAGTCGCTTGGCACGGTCGAGGCGGCGCCCGAGGGGTGCGGCCTCGCGCCCGGCGATCTCGTCGTCGGCATCGTGCGCCGGCCCGATCCCGAGCCGTGCGTCGCTTGCGCCGCCGGGGAGTGGGACATGTGCCGTAACGGCCGCTACACTGAACGCGGGATCAAGGAGCGGCACGGCTACGGCGCGGAACGCTTTCGCATCGAGCCGGAATTCGCGGTCAAGATCGATCCGGCATTGGGAATTCTCGGGGTGCTGCTCGAGCCTGCCAGCATCCTTGCCAAGGCCTGGGACCATACCGACCGCATCGGCCATCGGGCGCGTGCCTGGCAACCGCGGGTATTGCTCGTCACCGGCGCCGGCCCGATTGGCCTCCTTGCGGCGCTCATGGGCAAGCAACGCGGCCTCGACGTGTATGTGCTCGACCGCAACAAGGGCGGGCCGAAAGAGGCGATCGTGCACGATCTGGGCGGCACGTATCACACCGAGCCTGGTGCGCTGGAAGGCCTTGCGCCCGACATCCTCATGGAATGCACCGGAGCCCCGGCTGTCATTCGCGCGTGTCTCACAACGACGGCAGCGGCGGGCATCGTCTGCCTGACGGGGGTTTCCGAGCCCGGCAAGGTGTTCGACGTCGATATCGGTCGCTTCAACCGCACGACGGTGCTCGACAACAATGTCGTGTTCGGCACGGTCAATGCCAATCGCCGCCACTACGAGATGGCGGCGGATGCGCTCGTGCGCGCGGACAAGCGCTGGCTTTCCCGGCTGATCACGCGCACCACCCCGGTCGAACGCTGGAACGAGGCACTTGAGCACCGCAAGGGCGACATCAAGGTGGTGATCGATTTCAGGCCGTAGCTCATCATGCCGTCCAGGATCGAGGATTACGCGCTAATCGGCGATTGCGAGGCGGCCGCGCTCATCGCGCGCAATGGCTCGCTCGACTGGTTGTGCTGGCCACGCTTCGATTCCGACGCCTGCTTCGCCGCGCTTCTCGGCTCTCGTGATCATGGGCATTGGCAGATCGTGCCGCGCGATGGCCAGGCCGCCGCCACCCGTCGATATCGGCCGCACACGTTGATTCTGGAAACTCGCTTCGAATGCAGCGAGGGCGTGGTCACACTCGTCGATTTCATGCCGGTGCCGGCGATGCGCTCGAGCGTGGTTCGTCTCGTGGTGGGCGAGAAGGGTCAAGTGACAATGTGCACCGAGCTTGTGCTGCGCTTCGGCTACGGCGCAATCGTGCCGTGGGTCACGCGGCTCGACGACGGCGCGCTGCGGGCTGTCGCCGGCCCGGACATGGTCGTGCTGCGCACGCCAGTTCACCTCGTCGGTCAGAACCTGACCACCGTCGCCGAATTCACCGTGGCCGCGGGAGAGATCGTGCCGTTCGTTCTCACCTATGCGCCCTCACACGGTCGAGCGCCACAGCCGCTCGATCCCGAGTCCGCGCTCAGGGACACGGAGCACTTTTGGCAGGATTGGTCGAGAAAGTGTCGGCCGCCTGCACACTGCTCCGATTCCGTTTTGCGCTCGCTGATCACGCTCAAGGCTCTCACCTATGGGCCAACCGGCGGCATCGTCGCCGCACCGACCACCTCGTTGCCGGAGCGGCTGGGCGGAGTCAGGAACTGGGACTACCGGTTTTGCTGGCTGCGCGACGCTACGCTCACGCTGCTCGCGCTGATGGACGCCGGTTTCTACGACGAGGCGCACTCCTGGCGCGACTGGCTCATCCGCGCGGTCGCGGGTAGCCCGGAGCAGGCGCAGATCATGTACGGCATCGCGGGCGAGCGCCGCCTGACCGAATTGGAAGTGCCGTGGCTGCCCGGCTACGAAGGCTCCGCGCCGGTGCGCATCGGCAATGCCGCGTGCAGCCAGCTGCAGCTCGATGTATTCGGCGAGGTGATGGATGCGCTGTATCAGGCAAGGTGCAAAGGATTGGCAGCCAGCGAATCAGGATGGGATCTGCAACGCGCTCTACTGTCTCACCTCGAGCGGGTTTGGATCGAGCCTGATGAAGGAATCTGGGAAATGCGCGGCGGTCGCCAGCACTTCACCTATTCCAAAGTCATGGCATGGGTTGCTTTTGATCGTGCGATCAAGAGCGTGGAGCAGTTCGGGCTGAAGGGACCACTCGATCACTGGCGCGAGCTCGCTGCCGCGATTCATGCCGATGTTTGCCATCGCGGCTACGATCGCGATCTCGGCAGCTTTGTCCAGAGCTACGGGTCGAAGCAGCTCGATGCCAGCCTCCTGCTGCTGCCGCTTGTTGGCTTCTTGCCGCCGGAAGATGCGCGCGTACGCGGGACCTTGCAGGCCATCGAACGGCGGCTGTTGGCCGACGGTTTCGTCATGCGCTACGACACCGCAACTTCCCGTGACGGGTTGCCGCCGGGGGAGGGGGTCTTCCTGGCGTGCAGCTTCTGGCTAGTTGACGCCTATATTTTGCAGAATCGCTGGCACGATGCCCGACAGCTATTCGATCGCCTGCTCGAACTACGAAATGATGTCGGGTTGCTGAGCGAGGAATATGACCCGCACACGCGCCGGCTCGTGGGCAACTTCCCCCAAGCGTTTACGCACGTCGCGCTTGTCAACAGTGCATTCAACTTGACGCGCCTGGAAGAAGCCGAGGACCGCCGCCGCGCACAGCCGGCGCCTGAGGATGCGTCGGCCACGGCTTAGGGATGCGGCTCGCGGTGAGGCCGTGCCGCGGCGGCGAACGCCACACGCGAGATGCGCAACGATGTCCTAGGCGATGTCAGCGGCAACAGCCGGGCCCAAATCAAGCTGGTCCTGCAGGGGCGGTGGCGTGCCGCTCTTGCTCAGTACGGCGAGAAAATGTTCGCCCCACGAATTGAGGTCGTTGTCTGAGATCACTTGGAAGAGCACCTGATGGCGTGCGCGCCGCTCTTCGAGCGGCATCGAGAGCGCATGCGCAATCGATGTCGCTACCGCCTCGGGATCGTAAGGATTGACGAGCAGCGCCGCCGCACATTCGGCCGCTGCCCCGGCAAAGCGCGACAAAATGAGAACGCCGGGGTCTTCGGGATCCTGAGCGGCGATATATTCCTTCGCCACGAGATTCATTCCATCGCGCAGCGGGGTGACGAGCCCGGCGCGCGCGGAACGGAAGAGGCCTGCGAGCACGCTGCGGCTGTAGGCGCGATTGACGTAGCGGATCGGCGTCCATGCGATTTCGCCGTAGGCGCCGTTGATCCGCCCCGCGGCCTCGCTGATCGTGCGTTCCATCTCGGCATATTCCTGGATTTCCGAGCGGCTCTTCGGTGTGATTTGTAGATAGGTCACCTGGCCGCGCCAATCCGGATAGACCGCAAGAAAACGCTCGAACGCATCCATACGTTGGGCCAGCCCCTTGGAATAATCGAGCCGGTCGACTCCGATCATCATGGCGCGCCCAGCGAGACTTTCCAACACAGATTTGACCAGCGGCGAACGCACCGACCGCTGCGCCAGTCGGCTGAATTCGTTTGTCTCTATGCCAATGGGAAAGACGCCGACGCGCACGGTTCGCTCGGGAGTTTGATAGGCAAATTCGCCGCGCTTCTGCAATCGACACTCGTTTTCGAGATAGCGCGCGAAATTCATCGCGTCATTCTCGGTTTGAAATCCGACGAGATCGTAGGCGCTCAATTGCGGAATCAGCCATTCGTGGTTGGGCAGCGCGGTAAGAATTTCCGGCGGAGGGAACGGCACGTGCAGAAAATATCCGATCCGATTGGTGTGACCGCGGTCGCGCAGCATTTTCGCAAGCGGAATGAGATGATAGTCGTGCACCCAGACGAGGTCGTCGGGTTGTAACAAACCGTGCAGCTCATTGGCGAAATGGGCATTGACGCGCCGATAGCCGCTCAGATCGCGGCGGGAAAATTCAGCGAGATCGACCCGATAGTGCAGAATCGGCCACAGCACCCGGTTAGCGAAGCCGTTGTAATATTCCTGATAGTCGGCTTCGCCGAGATCTGTGACGACATAGGTCATGTCGCCACGCTCAATCGTCCTGGTCGCGACGTCGCGCTCGGGTGAAACGGTCCCACTCCAGCCGAACCACAGACCGCCGTGGAGTTTGAGCAAGGATCGAACAGCGACCGCGAGGCCGCCTGCCTGGTTGTTATCCTGGCTCGGGAGCGCCACTCTGTTGGAAACGACGATCAGCCGCGCCAATATCGATCCTCCCAGCTGCGCGACAGCCGCATCGCGCTCAAGATCAGGCCGGCCATCGAATAGGTTTGCGGAAAATTTCCCCACAAAGTGCCGGTTTGCGGATCGATATCCTCCGACAGCAAGCCATAGCGATTGCGATATGCCAACGCATCCACGAACAAGTCACGCGCCTCGTCGCGACGACCAAGAGACCACCATGCATCGACCAGCCAGAAGCGGCAAATGAGGAATGCCGTTGCCGGCAGGCCGAAGTCGTCCGCCGAAGCATAACGCATAACGTGCTTCTCACGCAAAAGTTCTCGTTCCATGGCCTTGACGGTGCTGACGAAGCGCGGATCGTCGGCCTCGATCACGCCCAGGTCGGGCAGCAACAGAACGCTCGCATCGAGATCTTCGGAGCCAAAAGCGGCAGTAAACGCCTGGCGCTTCTCGTTCCATGCTCCTTGCAGAAGTGCTTGATGCACCGGATCGGCAACGGCATTCCAATGCGCCGCGCGATCGGGAAGACCCAGCCGGCTCGCAATGGCGGCGAGCCGATGGCAGCCGGCCCAGCACATCGCCGTCGAATGCGTGTGGATACGTTGTCGCCCGCGATATTCCCAAATGCCATTGTCGGCTTCCAAAGCAAGTTCTCCCGCCTTGCCGCCGAGCGTCTCGAGCAGCCGAAATAGCCCTTCGTCGCCGAGCCGCGGTAGGCGTCGATCGTAGAACATCGGCATCGCGGCGAGAATGATGCTGCCATAGGTGTCGTTTTGGACCTGCTCGGCGGCGGCGTTGCCGATGCGCACCGGCCCGTCGCCACGATAGCCCTTGAGCGCCGGCGCCGTCGTTTCATCCATCGGCTCGATCGGAACGACGCCGTAAACCGGTCGCAACGGTTCGTTGGGATTGGATGCGATGCCCAAGGTAAAAGAGATGAAATCCTCCATGGTCTGGGTGGCACCGATGCGGTTGAGCGCCTTGACCACGAAATAGGCATCCCGCAGCCAGCAGTAGCGGTAATCCCAGGTTCTTCCGGATCCCTGAGCTTCGGGAATGGAGGTGGTATGGGCCGCGATGATGCCGCCGGTTTCCTCGAAATTGCTCAACTTTAGCGTGATCGCGGCGCGGATAATTTCATCCTGCCAATCGTAGGAAATGGACAGTCCGCGGGACCAATCCATCCAGTAATCGATGGTCCGGTCGCAGAATTCGCGGCAGGTCGTTTCGAGATCGTCCTGAAAGCGCTCGTCCACGCCGAACACGAGGTGCAGCGGCCGGGTGACGACGAAGGGTGCTTCGCTCTCGATATAGGACAGTGGCGCATCAGTGGTGAGGCGGATGACGCAGCCCTCGTGAATGTAGCGGACATGATTGCTGCCGACGGAACGGTGAGTGAACTCGAGCCCGTAATCATGAGTCGGGCGGAAACGAATGGTGACCCGGGGCAGTCCAGCCACGGGCTCGATCATTCGGATGAGCTGCGGCGGGCGAAACACGCGGCCGAATTGCCGAAAGCGCGGGGCGAAATCGGTAATGCGGACCGCTCCGCCTTGTTGATCGGTGAGAACGGTCGACACTACGGCGGTATTACGAAGGTACTCCGACTGGAAATCAGCCATGTTGTCGAGCACGACATCCGAAAATCCCTTCTCCTCGTCGCCCGAAAGGAGACGGCAGAAGATCGGGTCGCGATCGAAGCGGGGATAGCACCACCACACCAGACGCGCCGTGGGATCGACGAGCGCGGCCGTGCGCCCGTTGCCGATGACGGCAAGATCAAGCCCGTGATCGGTCATGGCCTTGCGAATGCGTCGTCGCGGGAGATTTGCTCGAGCCAACGGCGGACATCGGCCGGGCGCTCGAAATAGGCATTGGCGCTGGGGACGTCGCGGCGGCCGACGATGATGCCAATGCCATCGAAATCGGGAAGAATGTCGAACACGCCGAGGTCGGTCACATCGTCACCGATGAAGATAGGGCGGCGCTGCGCGAACGGCGGGTGAGTCATCAATTCCCGGACGGCCGTCGCTTTGGTGACCCCGGTTTGCTTGACTTCCAGCACCAGTTTGCCGGGGAGGAGCTCGATCAGGTCATCCCTTGCGTCCGAGCGGATCTTGGCGGCAGCCGCGCGCACCACATCTTCTTTGTCCGGCGCCAGCCGATAATGCAGCGCGAGCGAGTAGCCCTTGTCCTCAAGTATGATACCCGGGCCTGCCTCCGCAATCGCTGCAAACTGCCGCTTCAGAGCAGGATCGAGCGGAGGCAGCCGCGGTGCGCCCGGTGTGGCGCCCGCAGTCGTGCGAAGCTCGGCACCGTGGCCGCCGATCGCCGGCAACTGCAGCGGGGAGAAGATCAGGTCGAGTTCGCTCACGGGGCGGCCGCTCACAAAAGCGACACCACCCTCGGTGCGCTCCCACAACCGCGACAGCGTATCGCGCAGGGAATGCGACACAAAAACTTCACGCGGGGTAGGAGCGAGATCGAGGATCGTTCCGTCCACATCGAGCAGGATGGCGTAATGGTTGAGCGCTGCAGGAAGTGATGAAATGGGGTTCAACATCACGGTTGTCCGCTCACTCATGCAACTTCGGGTGGGACGCAGGCCCGGTGCGTGCAAACTCAGGAAACGTCACGCGGCCGGGCGGATACGGTAGCCCCAACAGTTCGGCAACTCATTGATTCGATGGCTGTTCCGAAACAAAAAAACGGCATACCTGCTCAGCTGCCTCGGTCATAGGCACTCTCCGAGCGCTTTATGGCCTGATCGACCCCCGAAGGCTGACCGATGCACCCAATATAGGGCTTCTGGCGGCTAAAGTGCCATCCCGCCGTCCACCAGATGCGCTTGTCCGGTGATGTAGCTCGCCTCGTCGGAGGCGAGAAAAGCGGCGAGCGCTGCGACCTCCTCGGGGCGACCCAGCCGGCCCATGGGCTGGCGTTCGACGAATGCCTTTTCTACCTCTGCGAGCGATTTGCCGGTCGCGCGCGAGCGATCCTTGATCCGCTCCTCGAGCGAGGGGGATTCGATCGTGCCCGGACAGACAGCGTTCACGCGGATGCCTTGCCGAATGAAATCGGCTGCAACCGCTTTGGTGAGCCCGATGACGGCGGCCTTTGTGGCGCCGTAGACATAGCGATCGGGAACCCCGCGGATCGACGACACTGCGGACGAAATATTCACGATCGAGCCTGCGCTCCTTCCCAACATGCCCGGGAGGAAGGCCTTGATCGTTCGATGCATCGATTTCACGTTGAGATCGAACGAGAAGTCCCAGTCCTGCTCGGAGCAGTCGAGCACGCTGCCATGATGCACGTATCCGGCGCAGTTCACGAGGACGTCCAGCGCGCCGAACTCGCTCGTAATTTCGTTGGCGAGGGACTCGATCGACGCGGTCGAGCGCACATCAAGCTTGCGGCGTTTGAAGCTTTTGATGCCGTCGAGTTTCTTGTCCTCCAAATCTGTGGCGATTACGCGCGCTCCCTCCGCTGCAAATCTTTCGGCAATGGCACGGCCGATCCCTTGTCCCGCCGCGGTGACGAGCGCGAGCTTGCCTTGCAGACGTAAAGCCATGATCGATACCTCCGTGCCGCAGCCAGCTAACGGCATTTGAGGAATTTGGTTCATGCGTCCTGCCGGAACCGCCGCTTGAGCAGGTCACGCAGCGCGCCAAAGCAGCCAATCAGTGGTTGTCCCGCGGCAGGCTCGTTTGCGCGATGCGATGGTATTTGACGGCGGGCCTGAGCACCATGCCTTGGGCGAGCTGCTCTACCATGTCGCGCTGTATCTCCTGCCACGGGGTCTGGCTCGCCGGATATTTGTAGCCGCCCTGTTTCTCCAGCGCGGCGCGGCGCTGCGCGAGTTCGGCATCCGAGATGAGCAGGTTGGCGGTGCCCTTGTTGAGATCGATACGCACCCGATCGCCGGTCTTGAGCAAGGCAAGCCCGCCGCCGGCCGCGGCTTCGGGGGACGCGTTGATGATGGACGGCGAAGCCGACGTCCCCGACTGACGGCCGTCCCCGATACAGGGCAGCGAGGTGATCCCGCGTTTGATCAGCGCGGCCGGCGGCTGCATGTTCACCACTTCGGCCGACCCCGGATAGCCGATGGGCCCCACACCGCGAATGAACAGCATCGTGTTCGCGTCGATTTGCAAGGACGGATCCTCGATGCGGCGATGGTAATCCTCCGGTCCATCGAATACGACCGCGCGGCCTTCGAATGCGTTAGGGTCTTTCGGATTCGACAAATAGCGTTGCCGGAAGTCGTCGGAGATCACGCTCGTTTTCATGATTGCGGACTCGAAGAGATTTCCCGACAGCACTTTGAAGCCGGCATGCTGCTTGAGCGGACGGTCGTATGGGCGGATCACATCTGCGTCCGCAACCTTCGTGTCCCCGACGTTTTCGCCGATAGTCTTGCCATTAATGGTCAATGCGTTGGCATGGATGCGACCCGCGCCCATCAGCTCATTGAGCACGGCCGGCAATCCGCCGGCCCGGTAATATTCCTCGCCGAGATATTTGCCGGCGGGTTGCATGTTGACGAGCAGCGGCACCTCGTAGCCGATCCTTTCCCAGTCCTCGATCGCGATTGGGATGCCGACGTGGCGGGCGATAGCGTTGATGTGAATCGGCGCATTGCTGGAGCCGCCGATTGCGGAGCACGCCACGATGGCGTTCTCGAACGCCTCGCGGGTGAGGATGTCGGACGGTTTGAGATCCTCGCGTACGATCTCGACGGCGCGGCGGCCGGTCTCGTAGGCGATTTGCCCGCGCTCGCGGTAAGGCGCGGGAATCGCGGCGCAGCCCGGCAGCGAAAGGCCGAGCGCCTCGGCGAGTGCATTCATGGTCGAGGCCGTTCCCATGGTGTTGCAATGGCCGATCGACGGCGCGGAGGAAGCGACGAGGTCGAGGAATTCGTTGTAATCCATGCGGCCGGCGGCGTGCTCTTGGCGCGCCCACCACACAACAGTGCCGGACCCCGCGCGCTCCCCCTTCCACCAGCCGTTAAGCATCGGCCCGCCGGAGAGCACGATCGCCGGCGTGTTCACGGTCGCGGCCGCCATGATTGCTGCTGGCGTCGTCTTGTCACAGCCGGTGGTAAGCACCACACCATCGAGCGGATAGCCGAACAGCACCTCGACGAGGCTCAAATACGCGAGATTGCGGTCGAGCGCCGCCGTCGGCCGCTTCCCCGTTTCCTGAATGGGATGCATCGGAAACTCGAACACGACACCGCCGGCATCGCGAATGCCCTCGCGCACGCGCTTTGCGAGCTCCAGGTGATGGCGGTTGCAAGGTGAGAGGTCGGAGCCGGTCTGAGCGATGCCGATGATTGGCTTGCCCGAGGCGAGCTCTTGTTTGGTCAGGCCGTAATTGAGGTAGCGCTCCAGATAAAGCGCCGTCATGCCCGGATTGTCAGGATTATCGAACCACAGTTGCGACCGCAGGCGCGGCCGCTTTCGATCGCCCGGCATGGGAACCTCCAGCGTTGCATGACTGCAGTATCTATATAGGACGATTGGCCATCCCGGCAGCGATCCGACTCGCGGCGGTTACGCCAAGTTCTCGTACGCGCCGGCTCTGCGCAGTGCAGCGACGATGCGGTCGGGCGTCAGCGGCATCTCGGCAAAGCGCACGCCGAAGGGCGAGAGCGCGTCCTCGACGGCTGAGATGATCGCCGCAGGCGCCGGGATGGTGCCGCCCTCGCCGGCGCCTTTGACGCCGAGCGGATTGAGCGGGTTCGGCGTCTCCACGTGCTCGATGTCACAGCCCGGCACGTCGGGGGCGGCAGGCAAAAGGTAGTCCTGAAAGGTCGTCGTGAGCGGCTGCGCCGCTTGGTCGTATTTCATCTGCTCGAACAGCGCGTTGCCCACACCGTGGGCGACGCCGCCCTGCACCTGGCCCTCGACGATCAGCGGATTGATGATGTTTCCGCTGTCGTGGGCGACGGTGTAGCGCACAAGCTTGACGCCGCCGGTCAAAGGGTCGACCTCGACCTCGGCCACGTGGGTCCCGTTGCAATACGAGGCTTGGCGCGGGGTGAAATAGGCGGTGTGTTCGAGGCCGGGCCTCTGCCCCTCGGCAAAAGAAAACCCAGGCATGCCCTGGGCGGCGCGCGCAAGCTCCGCGAGCGTGATGGAAGGCTTGTTGCCGCCGCGGGCCATGGCGTGGCCACCCTCGAGGTCAATGTCGCCCTCGGCTACGCCGAGAATGCGAGCGGCGAGTGTGAGGATTTGCTGGCGCACGCTTACACCCGCCATCAGCGCGGATGAGCCGGCATTGATCGCCTGCCGGCTGGCGAACGCGCCGACCCCTTGCGAAATCGCCGCGGTATCGCCCGTGGTCATGACAACGTCTTCGATGCGACAACCGATTTGATCCGCCACGATCTGCGATAGCGTCGTGCGCGTGCCTTGCCCCTGAGCCGTGGCGCCGGTCGCCACCGCCACCTTGCCGTTGGGAAGCACGCGCACGGTCACGCCCTCAAATGGCCCAAGGCCGGTGCCTTCCACGTAATTCGCAACCCCGATGCCGAGATAGCGTCCTTCGCCGCGCGCCTGGCGCTGGCGTGTCGGAAAGTCCTCGTAGCCCGCGAGTGCGAGCGCGCGCTGTTGGCTTTTCGGAAAATCTCCGCTCGCATAGACGAGCGGTTTGCCGTCGCGGAAGACCAAGCCGACGGAATAGGGCATCGCTTGGGGCGCGATCATGTTGCGCCGGCGCAATTCGGCGCGATCGAGCTTGAGTTCGCGCGCGACGCGATCCATCAGCCGCTCCATGGCGAAGACCGCCTGCGGTCGGCCGGCGCCGCGCACGACCGTCGTCGGCACGCGGTTGGTGAGCGCGACGGTTGCCTCGAAGCGATAAGCCGGCACCACGTAAGGCCCTGGGAAGGTCGTCGCGGCGATGTACGGCACGATGATGCCCCAGGGCAGGAATGCGCCGGTGTCGTGCAGCAACGTGCCGGAAAGTCCGAGGATTTTGCCTTGCTCATCAATGGCAATAGCCACTTGCCAGTATTGATCGCGTTCCTGGGTCGCGGAGAGAAAATGTTCCCGCCGGTCCTCCTGCCACGCGATCGGGCGACCAAGCTTCATCGCCGCGGCTGGAATGACCGCCTCCTCGGCATAGAACGGCGCCTTGGTGCCGAAGCCGCCGCCGACATGAGGGGCGATGACCCGGATCGCCTCGAGGTCGCGTTCGAAGAGGTCGGCGAGCGTGGCGCGGCAAAGGTGCGGCGTCTGCGTTGCCGACCACACCGTCAGCATGTCGGCACCGGTGTCGTAGCTGGCGAGCACGGCGCGGCCTTCGAGCGACATGGCGGCGCCGCGATGGAGAGAAAATTCCTCCTGGAAGACGTGCGCCGCGCGCGCAAACGCCGCCTCCACATCGCCGTAGCTCATAGGGACAACGGCGGCGATGTTGGTTGTGAGATCGCTGTGGACAGCAGGCGCGTCGGGCCTCGCAGCATCGCGGCAGTCGCTGACCGCCGGCAAGACCTCGAAATCGATCTTGACTGCCGCGGCGGCATCCTCGGCGAGATAGCGGTTCTCCGCGATCACGACCGCGACGGTTTGGCCGACATAGCAGACCTCGCGGTTAGCCAAGGCGAACTGCGTGCGCGGCGTCGCGATCGAGGGACTTGGCACGAGCATTGGAATCTGGGTGCGCGCCACGCGGGGCGGCAGGTCGTCTGCGGTCAGCACCGCGTGCACCCCTGGCATGACTCGCGCCGCCGACGCCTCGATCGAGCGGATTTTCGCGTGGGCATGCGGACTGCGTACGAAACACGCGTGCAGCGCGCCCACGAGCCTGATGTCGTCGACGAATCGCCCGCGTCCGGTCAGCAGCGCCGGGTCCTCGAGCCGCGCGACGCGGGCGCCGAAATGCTTCGCCCCCATGGTCGATGTCCCGGAACGGCGCAACGCGGCGGCCACGATATACGGAAAGCATTGCAATGCAATCGCGGCAGATCGTACGCTATCCCGCGAAACAATGGGATCACGACAATGCTCGAGGTCGGCGCCAATGCGCGTCGGTCCGCAGGAAACCGGGACGCGGGACCGCCGCTCGATTTCCAGTCACATCTCTCCGCGCTCGAAGCGCGTGGGCTGCTGTTGCGCGTCGATCGCCCCATCAACAAGGACACCGAATTGCACCCGCTGGTGCGATGGCAGTTCCAGGGGGGACTGAAGGAGGATCAGCGGCGCGCGTTTTTGTTCACCGGTGTCACGGACTCATCGGGGCGTCGCTACGACGTTCCAGTCGCGGTCGGCGCGCTCGCCGCCTCCCCGCAAATCTATGCGGTCGGCATGGGCCGCCCGGTCGAAGAGATCGAGGCGGCGTGGGTGCGCGCAATCGCAAGCCCGATCCCGCCGGTCCTCGTTGGCGCGGGGGCGTGCCAGGCGGTCGTGATCGCAGGAGAGGACCTGCGCGGGCCGGGCAATGGCTTGGCGCGCCTGCCGGTGCCGATTTCCACTCCCGGGTTCGATGCCGCGCCCTATCTGACCGCCACGCTTTGCGTCACGCGGGATCCCGAAACCGGCATCCAGAACATGGGCACCTATCGTGCGGCCCTGAAGGCGACGGACCGGCTCGGCGTGCGCATGTCATCGCGCATCGGCGGAGCCGGCGGCTATCTGCACTGGCGCAAGCACAACCGGCGCGGCGAGCCGATGCCGTGCGCCATCGTTCTCGGCTGTGCGCCGGTCGCAATGTTCACGGGCGGCATGAAACTCGCCGTCGATTTGGATGAAATGGCCGTTGCAGGCGCGCTCGCCGGTGTCCCGATTCGGATGGCGAAAGCTGTCACCGTCGATCTCGCCGTGCCCGCCGATGCCGAGATCGTCGTCGAGGGGCTGATCGGTCCCGAACTGCTCGAGCCCGAAGGCCCCTTCGGCGAAAGTCACGGCCACGTCGCGCTCGAGGACTTCAACATGTCGATGCGCGTGACCGCGATCACGCACAGGGCCTCGCCGGTGTTTCCCTCCATCATCAGCCAGGTGACGCCGAGCGAATCAAGCGTGCTCAAGAAGGTGGCGATGGAGCCGCTGTTTTTCACCCATTTGCGACAGCGGCTGGGCATCCAGGAGGTACGGCGGGTGGTCCTGCACGAGCCGCTCTCCAACTTGCGCAAGATCATCTTCGTGCAGTACGCGCGGGGCACGGCGCGCACCGAGATCTGGCGCGGTTTGCACGGCGCGGCGTCGCTGCTTGCCGACTGCGGGAAAATCTGCATCGCCGTAAGCGAGGACATCGACCCCGCGAACAGCGACGCGGTGTTTTGGTCGCTCGCCTACCGATGTAACCCGGTGGAGGACGTGCATATCGTCCCCCATCGCTCCGCCGGGCACGGGCCGAAATCCGGACCCCGGGAGCAGGACTCAGGTCTCCTCATCGACGCGACGCTGAAGCATCCAGCGCCGCCACTCGCTTTGCCCGGGCGCGAATTCATGGAGCGGGCGCGCGCACTCTGGCAGGAGCTCGAGCTGCCCGCACTTGCGCCGCAGCCGCCGTGGCACGGCTATTTGCTCGGCGATTGGTCATCGAGCTGGGATGTTTATGCGCAACGCGCCGTTGCCGGCCAATGGCAGCAAAGCGGCGAAGAGACTTTCGCGCGCCGGCGCGGAGGCTTGATCCCGGAGACTCCGGTGCGCGACGTCGAGGGCAAAAAGGATCGCTGAACGCGCGTCATACCACCACAGTGAGCCGCTTCGCCGCCCGGGTTACTCCGGTATACAGCCAGCGGTCGCGGTTTTCGGAGAACGCGCCGGACTCGTCGAATAGCACGACATCGTCCCATTGCGAGCCCTGCGCCTTGTGGACCGTCAACACGTAGCCGAAATCGAACTCGTCGTAACGCTTGCGCGCGGGCCAATCCAACTGCTCGATGGCTCCGGTGAAACATTCCGGCCGCACCGACACCTTGACCATCCGCTCGCCCCAACCCTCGTCGGGCTTGAGCCGCATGCGGATTATTTGTCGGCGGCTCTTCGGCCGCTCGTCGACGATCCACAGCGCGCCGTTGAACAATCCCTTGCGACGGTTGTTGCGCAGGCAGACCAGCTTGTCTCCCGCCATGGGCAATGCACCGGCAAAGCCGCGACGTTGCCGCAGGCGCGCGTTGTAGGCGCGCCGCGTGGCATTGCGGCCCACGAGAATTTGGTCCGCATTTATCACGCGCGCGGGGTCCAACGCTTCGCGCCGCAGCACCTCGGTCGCGCCGTAGCTGCCTTCTTGCAGCGGCTTGCCGGCGCGGATCATCATCGACAGCCGCACGATGGGATCGTCCTGGGCCTGCCGGTGCACCTCGGTGAGCATGGCGTCCGGGCGGGCGTCGGTGAAAAACCCGCCGCCTTGGATCGGCGGCAGCTGCGCGGGGTCGCCCAAGGCCAGCAGCGGAACGCCGAACGACATCAGGTCGCGCGCGAGTTCGCCATCGACCATCGAGCATTCGTCGACGACGATGAGCTTGGCCTTCGAGGCTGGAGCGTCGTCCCAGAGCTCGAAGCTCGGCGTCTCCTCGCCGCTTTCGCGGGCCTTATAGATCAGGCTGTGGATGGTCGCGGCGCCGTGGCAGCCCTTGCTGCGCATCACGCACGCCGCCTTCCCAGTGAAAGCTGCGAACAAAACCTTGCCGTCGACGCCCTCGGCGAGATGCTTGGCGAGCGTGGTCTTGCCGGTTCCCGCGTAACCGAAGAGGCGGAAGATCGACGCGCGTCCGCGCGCGTCTTTGAGCCACGCCGAGGCTGCCCGCAGCGCGGCATCTTGGTGGGGCGTGAAGATCGGCATCGGCGCGCAGGGGCTATTCCGCGCCATAAAGAACAGAACGGGAACTTTTGTCAAGCCGCGCACGCTCGCGCGGCTTGCGGCCTCACACGAAGAAGGCTCGCACCGCGGATGCCGCGGCGAGCGCCGCGCCGAGTGTCATCAGCAGCGAACCCAACCAGGACGACTGCGCCGGCGGCGCTGTAGCCGCCGCGACGTCGAGCTCGTTGAGCTCATTGGGGTCGACCACCCGCACCACGTTCCCCGGAGCAGCCGGCGCTGCTTGATCGCCGGCCGTGGCTTGCGCGCCGGCGCTCCCGCTAGCTGGGCGAACGACCGAACCGGCGGCGGCAGCCGCCACCGGATTCTCGTTGCGACCGACTTGATTATCGAGCGCAAGTGCCGGGGCAGGGTCGGCCGCTTCCTGCGACAAGGATTCGGCCGCTTGCGCCTGCTGCGGCGGCGCAGCTGCCTTTGTGCGGGCGGCTGCATCCGATGCGCGTTGCTCGGTTTTTGCGCGCGCCTTCTCCTCCTGCTGCGCAGCACGGCTCGCTTTCTTGCGGGGCGCCGGGCGGGCCGCGGTGGCGGGCGTCTCCGGCTGTGCCACGATCGGGCACGGGTAACGATCGTTGTCGCATGCTTGCGCGCTGGTCGCCGGCAGAGCGGCGAGCATGCCGGTCGCAGCGATCACAATTGCCAACAGGCGTAGGCTCATCATGCATCCCCCCGCGCGATGATGGTGCGCATATTGACGCCGACAGTGATGGCTTCACATTGGCGCAAACGCGGCGATTCGACGGCGACCGCTTAGGCGTATAATGGCGGAAAAGGAGGTGATCATGAACGAGGACGTGTTTAACGGCAGTATTCGCAAATTCCTCAAGACGCTCGGCGTGAGCGCCCAGCGCGAGATCGAGAAGGCGGTGCGCGAGGCCTTGGCGGAGGGCAAGCTCAAAGGCAACGAAAAGTTTCCCGCTACCGGCAGGATCACGCTCGGCGGCATCGGCCTTTCGCACGAGGTCAAAGGCGAGATCGAGTTGGAGTAACCGGGCACGCTCGTGCGTGCCCGCACCTATCGGTCAATCCACCGTCACGCCGCTAGCCTTGATCGGCGCAGCCCACTTGTCGATCTCGCTCTTGACGAATTGGCCGAGATATTCCGGCGTGGCGCGCTCCTCCGGCACGATCACCGCGCCGAGCCCTTCGAGCCGTTCCTTTACCGTCGGCGTTTTCATCGCTTCAACCGCAGCGTCGTGAAGCTTTTTGACCACATCGGCCGGTGCGCCCTTGGGAAGGAAGATGGCGTTCCAGGTATAGGCTTCGAGGTTCGGCGTGCCTTGCTCGAGACCAGTCGGCACGTTCGGCAGCGCGCGCGAGCGCTCCTTCGTCATGATCGCAATCGGCTTCACGGTGCCGCCGTCGATTTGCGGCTTCGCGGTGCTGACGATCTCGCACAGGTAGTCGATGCGGCCGCCCTGCAGATCCTGCATTGCGGGGCCGGTGCCGCGGTACGGCACATGCGTGATGTCGAGGCCGGTGAGATGATTGAGCAGCACGCAGCCGAGATGGGTCGCCGAGCCCGCTCCGGCTGAACCGTATTGCATCTTCGTCTGATTGGCTTTGGCGTAGGCGATGAATTCCTTGAGATCTTTCACCGGCAGGTCCTTGCGCGTGGTCAGCACGATCGGAACCTCGGCAATGAGCGCAACAGGCGTAAAATCCGTCGCCGAGTTATAGAGCGGCTTCTTGTACATGGTCTGGCTCTGGGCATGGGTGCCGACCGTCCCGAGCACGAACGTGTAGCCATCGGGCGCGGCATCGGCGACGCGCTTGGAGCCGGTCATGCCACCGGCGCCACCGACGTTCTCGACGATGATTTGCTGGCCGAGGATCTCACTCATGCGTTGCGCCAGAACACGGCCGAGCACGTCGGTCGGACCGCCGGCGGCGAACGGAATGATCATCGTCATCGGCCTGGCAGGATAGGTTTGGCTCAGCGTTGTGCCGGTGATTGCGAGCAGAATCGCACACGCGCCGGCGGCGCTCTTGAGCATCCCGCTCATCCATGATTTGAGCATGTCGCTCCTCCTTGATTGCCCAACAGACTTGGGCTTTGGGCAGACGCTGGTCAAGTCGCTGGGTTGACGCGGCCCTCACACGTGCTTGTGACCCGCCAACGGGCCGCGTAAGAGCAAGCCTGGAGGTGATTCGTGCCCAAGGTTTGCTCATGCCGATGACCCGCGTCGCTGTCGCCGGCCTCGGGGCCATCGGCCGCGTGCTCGTGCGCCGGCTCGCCGCAGGCATGCCAGGCTTCACGCTCGCCTGCGCCGCAGCGCGCGATCATGTCAAGGCGCAAGCGTGGCTCGATGCCGAGCGGATCACATGCCCGCTGGTCGAGCCCGAGGCGTTTGCGGCCCATGCCGACTTGGCGATCGAATGCACCCCAGCCAGCGTGCTTGAACGGATCTGCCGGCCGATGCTGGAGGCAGGCAAACAAGTAATGGTGCTATCAGCAGGCGCGTTGCTGCCGCGGCCCGATTTGATCGAGCTCGCCAAGGCACGCGGCGGGCAGATCATCGTGCCGAGCGGAGCGCTACTGGGGCTTGATGCAGTCGCCGCCGCGGCGGAAGGAGAGATTCATTCCGTGCGCATGATCACGCGCAAGCCGCCGCGCAGCCTTGTCGGCGCGCCCTATCTGGAAGCGAACGGCATTTCGGTCGAAGGGCTTAATGCACCCAAGCTGGTGTTCTCCGGCACGGCGCGCGATGCCGCGGCCGGATTTCCCGCCAACGTCAACGTCGCGGCGGCGCTATCGCTCGCTGGCATCGGGCCCGACCGCACAATGATGGAGATTTGGGCCGACCCTTCGGTCGAGCGCAACTGCCACAGCGTCGAGGTGGACAGCGACTCCGCGCGCTTTACCCTGTCGATCGAGAACATCCCCTCGGAAAATCCGCGAACCGGGCGGATCACCTCGCTCTCAGTCTTGGCGGCGCTGCGCAAGCTCAAGGCGCCGCTGCGAGTTGGAACTTGAGTTAAGTCTGTGTAAATGGGGAAAAGCAGTCCTTGCCCGCGGCGCCCTCGCCTGGTGCCAAAACCAGTGCCGCAGTTTATTGTCCCAAACCCCTAGATTCCTTGGACAATCCGGGTGAGGCGCAGGTTCCATCAAACCGGCGGTCGGCCATAATCTTAGCCGCAAAGTCGGCAAAGATCCGCGCCGGCGCGAAACGGAAGGGGGCCTTCGGCGCCATCTCTGTGGCGAAACCGTGAACCCAACGCTAGCCGCTTGCGACTAACGTGACGAGTCCGGCCGTCCGAAAGCGATGCAATCGACGTCAGACGAGGTGCTGATCGGACGAATCGCGAACGGCGACCGGCTCGCCATGCAGGTGCTGTATGCGCGCTATCACGTGCGAGTGTTTCGCTTCGTCGTCCGCCTCGTTCGGGACGAGTCTACGGCGGAGGACCTGATCAGCGAGGTGTTTCTCGACGTGTGGCGTCAGGCTGGTCGGTTCGAAGGGCGCTCGGCGGTGTCGACATGGTTGCTGGCAATCGCGCGCTTTAAAGCGCTTTCGGCGCTCAGACGTCGGTCGGACGAGGAGTTGGACGAAGAGACTGCAGGCGCAATCGAGGATCCGTCGGACGATCCCGCAACTGCGTTGGAGAAGCAGGACAAGAGCGTAATGCTGCGAAAGTGCCTCGCGGGACTTTCCGCGGAACATCGGGAGATCATCGATCTCGTGTACTACCACGAGAAATCAGTCGAAGAGGTAGCCGAGATCGTTGGCATCCCGGAGAACACTGTGAAGACGCGCATGTTCTACGCGCGCAAGCGGCTGGCGGAGCTGCTCAAGTCGGAGGGAATTGAAAGAGGTTGGCCATGAACACGATAAGCAAAGAGCCGGAGCGCCATGAGATCGAAGCACTGCTGCCATGGCACGCAGCAGGGACGCTGAGCCGCCGCGACGCCGATCGCGTGGAGCAAGCGCTTGCCGGCGACCGCGAACTGGCCCGGCGCTATGACCTGGTCCGCGAGGAGCTTGCCGAGACGATCCACCTCAATGAGACACTCGGTGCGCCATCGGCGCGCGCCATGGAGAAGCTGTTCGCCGCAATCGACGCCGAGGAGGCGCGTGCGCCGCGCCGCCGCCGCTCGGTCGACCTTGGCAGCCGCATCTCCGAGTTCCTGTCGAGCCTTACTCCGCGCACGCTGGCCTGGTCGGCAACCGCCGCCGCTATTGCCATCCTGTTGCAGGCAGCTGTGCTTGCCGCGGTCATGGTCAAGGAGCCGGGCGCTCCAAACGGGCCGGGACTCGCCAGCGCGTCGAGCGAAGGCTCCTACGCCGTCGTGCGCTTTGCCCCGCAAGCGACCGCAAACGACATCACTAACTTCCTCGGCGCGTACAAGGCCACCTTGGTCGAGGGACCGCTGAATATGGGGGGCCAGCTCTACCGCATTCGTCTCTCGGAAACCAAGCTGCCGAAGGAAGAGGTCGGCAAGATCGTTCGGCAAATGCAATCGGAATCGAAGGTCGTCGGGTTCGTCGCCGCGAAGGAGTAGGGCCAACTAGATGACAGGTGCGATGCGGCCGGGACACGCGGCTGCATTTGTGTATAGAAACCGCGCGCCAGAGGCTCGTATTCTACCCGCCGGCGCGCCCCCCCTTCGGCCACCATCTCAGCATCCATCCAGAGGATCGACCGGGCACCCCCGCGGTGCACGCATCATCAATGTGAGCTTCACAGGACCGTGCGATCCGTCGATCGGAGCTGCCGGAAATGGCGGCGCGAAATCTCGCCCCCTCTATCCGCGTTGCTGACGTCATCGCGGTTACCGCAACCGACTGACGACAAGCTGTTCCAGGGTGCCAACCGCGGAACCCACATTACGCTCGTCGCCCACGGCGTGCTGCTGCCGGCACCGGAGGCGGCTTACCAAGTCGCCCACGGGCAACGTCCTTTGTCGCGGCTGAGGTGAGCGGGGTCGCGGCTGTGCCGCTCGGGTGCCAGCCGAAGCTCGCTCCGTTGGGGATACGCAAGGCGCTCATCACCCCGGCGTGGGATCTTGGGCCGAAGGGCATCGATCCCGATTCGGGGCCGGGCCGGTCGATCCCTACCAGGCGATTTTGTCGCTGAGGGGTGTGCCGGCGGGCACAGCGGCCGGGATGGTCGCCACCACAGGCCGGTAACGGCTTGAGATTATTAGCCCTTTCTGGAAGGGACCCGCACGATTGCCCCCGGAAAAATGGGTAAAAAATTACCCCGAAATCGCAAAAATCGGCTTGAACCTTTCGGCCACTTGCGGAGACTAATAGGCGAACGGGCCATTAAGGCCTGAATTACAGCCCCGATCGGCGCTCACGCCCCCCCGATCCCCTGCGCCGATCAACGCGACCCGCCCGGATTTCCCCGTCCGGGCGGGTCAGTTTTTGGGCTAACGGATGCTGTGCCTCGTTGATCAGACGCAAGCGAATTCCTTGCGCGTCTTGCAGAAGGATTATGATGTTCGAGCGATTCGGTTTGTGCGCCTTTGATGTGAGCGATTCTGTCAGCCGCCAGTCGTTGCTTATGCGTGTTTTGAGCCAGACCATCCCACATCGCAACGCGCGTTGTGATCCGGCTTCTTCATGTCGGCACGGCTACCCGCCCATGCGCTCGACGAGGTCGCCAAAAAATGGCGCGCCCTTGCCGAGCGTCGCTTGGCACATTTTGTCGAGCTCTGTGAGAGCGGCCGCTGGAGGCGTTATTACAGCGAAGAGCAATTTCTCTATCGCATGCGCGAGGCCATTCGGTTGAGCGAGAGATGGGCACAGATCGCACTGGGCCGGCCGGGTGAAGTGGGCCCAGGCGAAGCTCAGCCGCTTCCCGACAGCTCCGACCGCACGGCTGCTTGAAGGCGCGGCGTCACTCATTCCGGCCCGTCATTCGTGCGCTTCCGCGACGCAGTGCCATTGCTTATGGTCCAATTTCGGGCCCTTCAACCGATGCTCATGACATGACCAGCGCACTGTTTTCTCCCATTCGGCTCGCCGATCTCGAACTCGCGAACCGCATCGTCGTTTCGCCCATGTGCCAATACAGCGCCGACGACGGCGTGGCCTCCGACTGGCACCTCAATCACCTCGGCATGCTGGCCAATTCTGGCGCGGCTCTGCTCGTCATCGAAGCGACGGGCGTCGAGCGGCGGGGCCGCATCACCCACGGTTGCCTCGGACTCTATTCCGATGACTGCGAGGCTCGCCTGGCCCGTGTCGTCGCTCATTGCCGCCGCTATGGGACTGCCAAGCTTGGTATCCAGCTCGCCCATGCTGGCCGCAAATCCTCAGCGCGGCGGCCATGGGAGGGGGGACAGCCACTCGCACCGGGTGAGGATGCCTGGCAGACCGTCGCTCCCTCGGCCGTAGCGTTCGGCCCCGATTGGCCGGTGCCGCGCGAGATGGCGGTGGCCGACATGGAGCGCGTCCGCGATTGCTTCGTCGAAGCTGCAAAGCGCGCGATCCGCGTCGGCATGGATGTCATCGAATTGCATGCAGCGCACGGCTATCTCATCCACAGCTTCCTTTCACCGATCGCCAACAAGCGCAGCGACGGCTATGGCGGCTCGCTCGCCGCGCGCATGCGCTATCCGCTCGAAATTGCGCAGGCCGTGCGCGCGGTGATGCCCCGCGGTATGCCGCTCGGCGCGCGTATCACCGGCAATGACTGGGTCGAAGGCGGGCTCACGCCCGACGATGCGGCTGCTTTCGCTCGCGCGCTGAAGACGGTCGGGGTCGACTTCGTCTGCGTCTCCTCGGGCGGGATCAGCGCCGACGCGCGGCCCAGCTTGGTCGCCAACACCAATGTCCAGTTCGCCGAAAAGGTGAAGCGCGAGGCCGGCATCGCGACGCGCACGGTCGGGCTGATCGCCGCGCCGAAACAGGCTGAGGCGATCATCGCCGAGGGCAAGGCCGACATGGTCGCGCTCGCACGCGCCATGCTTGACGATCCCCATTGGGGTTGGCGTGCGGCGCATGCGCTCGGCGCCGAGGTGGCCCGCCCCAAGCAGTACCAGCGCGCCTCGCCGAAGGTCTGGGCGGGAGCGGCGTTCCGGGATTGAGTCGACGTGCCGTGAATCGCAGGCGAGCATGATCAGCGGCCACGAGCGCCGCCAGACGCCCAGAATTTCCCGCTATGGATCCCTTTGTTTTCGCCGCCGTGCTCATCGCCGCCGCCTGCCACGCCGGGTGGAACGCGACCATCAAGGGTGGGTTCGATCCGCTGGCGACTACGGTCGTGATTTCGATCGGCGCGGCGGTGGTTGCCGCGGCATTGTTGCCGGTCGTCGGATTGCCTGCAGGCGCCGCATGGCCGTGGTGTGCCGCGTCAGTACTTATCCACCTCGTCTATTTTGCCGCACTGATCGAAAGCTACCGCGCCGGCGACATGGGGCAGGTCTATCCGATCGCGCGCGGATCGGCGCCGCTGATGACCGCGGTCGTGACCACCGCGTTGGTAGGCGAGCGGCTTGGCTTGGCGGGCTGGGGCGGCATCATTCTGCTGGTGGCCGGAGTGATGTTGCTGTCGCTGCGGGGCGGTCGCGACCTCACGCGGCTCGACCGCAAGGCGGTCGGATTTGCTTTGTTCACTGCAGTCACAATTTGCGCGTATTCGGTCGTGGACGGGGTAGGCGCGCGGCACGCCGGCAGTGCCAACGCTTATTCGGTCGCTCTCTTCGTAGGGATCGGTCCCGTCATGGCGATCTACGCACTCGCCTGGCGCGGACGCGAGGCGATCCCCGCGATGCGGCGGCACTGGCGTCTCGGCCTCGCTGGCGGCACGCTGCAGCTCGGCTCGTATGGCATCGCGATTTGGGCGATGACGGTGGCTCCAATCGCGATCGTCGCGGCGCTGCGCGAAACGAGCGTCCTCTTCGGTGCGCTGATCGCGATCATTTTTCTTAAGGAGCCGCTGCGCGCCAGCCGCGTTGCCGCGGCACTCATGATCGTCGCGGGCTTAACCTTGATCCGGCTCTATTAACCCGCGCTGTTCCGGCGGTGGAGATGTTCACGCGCTTGCAGGCGGGATCAGATGGTGCAGGCCGTTTTTGCGCAACCGCTCGAGGTCCTCCGGCACGTCCAAGTCCCACAGTGTGACCGGCTCACGCCATGTGAGGCCGAGGTGTTTAAGACGGCGCCGGGTCTCGTCCATCACCGTCGGCGCGCTCCAGTGCATGTCTGAAAAGAGCGCCGGGGCGGGCGACCGCAACCCGATCAGTGCATAGCCGCCGTCCTCTGCCGGAATGATCGCCGCATCGGTGCCGCCGCGCAGAATGTCGGCAGCCGCGCGCAGATGACTGGATGTGAGGGCCGGGCAGTCGGTGCCGATCACGAGCGCGGGTGTCGCAGCCGCCGCGATCGCAGCCAGCATCCGTGCGCCGAGATCGCCAGCGCCCTGGCACGCGAGTGCGACGCCAAGGCGCGCGGCAATCTCGTGAAACAGCGGATGATTTTCGTCGGGGGCCGCCCATAAGGTTATGGGGCCGAGGCGCGCAGCGCATGCGGTCGCCGCGGCGTGCTCGATGAGCCGTGCCTGCAGCAAGGCCGCGCCCTCGGCGCCAAGCGCCGGAATGAGCCGGGTCTTGGCGAAACCCGGCAGCGGCGCCTTGGCGAGCACCGCAACGGCGACCGGTTCATTCATAACCGTATTGCCGCGCGAGTGCTTTCGGATCGGCGCCGAAGAAATAGCCGAGCCGCAGGCGCCACATCAGAATTATTGTGCTCAGCACCCCTCGCTTCTCCCAACGCCGTCCTGAGGTGGTGGCGCGCTCGCGCAGGCAGAGCGGCTTGCTCACGCGCTTGAGCAGCTTGCAGAGCGCGATGTCTTCCATCAACGCAATTGCGGGAAATCCGCCAACCGCCTGAAACGCGCCGCGGCGCACGAACATCGCCTGATCCCCAGTTGCGATTCCAGTGAGGCGGGAGCGCAGGTTCATGAACCAGGCAACAACCGGCAAAACAGGTGAGCGGCCGTCGATCTTGACGTCGAAGCGGCCCCAGACCCGGCCGGAGCGTTCGAGGCGCTTGAGTACCACGTGGTCCGCATCGGCCGGAACTCGCGTATCCGCGTGCAGGAAAAGCAGCACGTCGCCGGATCCCTGCTCGGCGCCTGCGTTCATCTGCAGCGCCCGCCCACGCGACGCCAGGATGACGCGGTCGGAACGTGGCCGCGCCCGCTGCACGGTGGCGTCGCGACTGCCGCCGTCGACCACGATGACCTCGGTGCCGCGCGCTCGCAGATCGGCGAGCGCATCGAGCGCCGCCGCGATGCCTTCGCCTTCGTCCAGCACGGGCATGATGATCGATAGCTTCGACATGCGGCAGGGTCCCGCCTGCTTGCGGGGCATTCTACTTCATGGGGGCGCAGCGCTCCGAGAAGATCAAGCGGAGGGCGCGGTGGCTTGGGTCAGCGCGCCGCCGCAACTCGATCCCTGGCCGGCGGTGCAGCCATAGCAGTGGCCGGCGACCCGGATCGGCAGACCTTCGATATCGACGTCGAGCAGATCGGACAGGTGCACGCGTTCGTGCGGGCCATACTTGAGCGGCAAGTCGAGCATCTGGTTGAAATCGCAATCGTAGATGTAGCCGCGCCAGTCGACCGAAATCAGATTTCGGCACATGACGTGGTCGAGGTTGGCGTCGAGGTGCGCGCGGCGGAGCAGATCGAGATAGCGGTCGAACTCGCCGTTCGCCAGGAGGATCGCTCCGAAGCGCTGGATCGGCATGTTGGCGAGCGTATAGAGCCGGTTGAAAGCAACCCCATAGCGTTCGCCGAGCACGCGCCTGTAATCCTCCTCGAGCGAATGCTGCGGCGGCGGCAGCGACGACCCTTGAGGGTTGTAGACGAGGTTGAGGACCAGCCCGGTCCCGGTGCCCCCGTAGCCAAGCTTGTTAAGCCTTCGCAGCCCGCGGATCGATGCTTCGAACACGCCTTTGCCGCGCTGGCGGTCCACGTTGTCTTCGAGATAGCAGGGCAACGAAGCGACAATCTCAACCTGCTCGTCGGCAAGAAAGTGGGCAAGATCCTGCTGCCCGACTACTTCCAGGACGGTGAGATTGCAGCGATCCATGACGCGGACGCCCATGGCGCGTGCGGCGGATACCAGGCGGCGAAAGTGCGGGTTTAGCTCCGGAGCACCACCGGTGACGTCAAGCGTA
>CBFGVM010000007.1:0-26871 GCA_965652015.1 uncultured Alphaproteobacteria bacterium | reverse complement strand
GAGATCGGGGAGTCTTGGAACAGCGCCTTCCCCGCATTTCGCCGTGCTCATGCGGTCTACATGACTGAGCGGCACGAGAGATTGACGCCCTTCACCCACCCAGCGCGCGTCGCACGGCGTCGATAATCCGATCTTGGGTCGTTTGATCGAGGTAGGCGTGCATGGGCAAGCTGATCACTTCCTCGGCAAGCCGCTCGCTCACCGGCGCGCCGCCGGCCGCGATCGGAAAGCGCTGGTAGGGCTGTTGGCGGTGCAGCGGGATCGGGTAATGAATAGCCGTCGGAATACCCTCCATCTTGAGCGCAGCCGCGAGCCCATCGCGGCGGCCGGCCGGAAGGCGGATGGTATACTGCGCCCAGACCGAGGTTGAGCCCGGCGCGAGCCTCGGGACAGTCGCAACGTCCGCGAGGCCTGCGGAGTAGCGGCGCGCGATGCGTTCGCGCGCCAGAATCTCCTCCGGGAAAATCTTCAATTTCTCTATCAACACGGCGGCTTGGATCGTGTCGAGCCGGCCGTTTAGCCCAATGCGCACGCAATCGTACTTCCCGCGCCCCTCACCATGGACGCGGAGGCTGCGGATCACTTGCGCCAGATCGTCGTCGTCGGTGATCACCGCGCCGCCGTCGCCGTAGCAACTGAGCGGCTTGGCCGGAAAGAAGCTCGTTGCAGTCGCCGGGGCGAGAGCGCCGATGCGGCGATTCTTGTATGTTGCACCGAAGGCCTGGGCAGCGTCATCGAGCACGAACAGGTTTTCCGCCTCCGCGATCGGCACAATGCGATCGTAGTCCGCGGGCTGCCCGAACAGATCAACCGGTATGACGGCTTTCGGACGAAGCCCGGCCTCGCGCGCCGCGGCGCACGCTCGTTGCAAGCTTGCGGGATCCAGGTTGAAGCTTCGCTCTTCGACGTCGGCGAAGACCGGCGTAGCACCAACCAGCACCACGACTTCGGCAGTCGCAGTGAAAGTGAAGCTCGGGCAGATCACGGCATCGCCCGGCCCAATCCCCCACGCCATCAATGCCATGACTAATGCATCGGTGCCGCTCGCGCAGCCGACCACGTGGCGTGCGCCGCAGAACTCGGAAAGCTTGACTTCGAGCTCCCGCACTTCGGGCCCGAGGATGAACTGGCAATGCCCGAGCACGCGGGCAATCGCCTCGTCCACCGATCGCCCGAGGCGCCGGCGCTGCGCGGCGACGTCGATAAACGGGATTGGCACGGGATCGAGGCGAGCGCGCTGATTCATCGAATGGGCACTGAACCGATCGTCTCGGGCGAGCAATACTTCAGCCGGTCAGCCGTCGGGGGCCGCTCCGGCGACGGCTCACACTCGCCATGGGACCCCGCTCGAGGCAGCGGATGGCGATTTCGAGACTTGCCACGCCTTCCTCGCCTGTCACGGCAGGCTCCCTGCCCTCGCGAATCGCTGCGACAAAGGCCTGCAGCTCGGCGCGCAACGGTTCGGCGTGGCCGACCGAGAGATGGCGCATGGAATAGCTGCCGTCGGGTTGAAAACCGAAGCATTCGGTCACCTGCCGCGTCAGCAGGTCGGCCATGATGTATTTATTGCGCGTCGCGATCGTGACGTTGCGTGCCTTAAACGGCGTCAGCCAATTCGTGTTGATGTGGGCGAGCACACCGGAGGTGGTGCGGAACTGCAGCAGCGCGATGTCCTCGCGCTCGGCAACCGCATTCGAGAGTTGCGGCTGCACCTCGGCGATTTCGGAATCGGTGAACCAGCGAATAAGGTCGATGTCGTGCACGGCGAGATCGATGACCACGCCCACATTGGACATGCGCGGCGGAAACGGTCCGACCCGCGTTATCGCGATGGAAAGAATATCCTCGTCGCAGATCGCGTTCTTGATCGCCTCGACGGTCGGATTGAACCGCTCCACATGGCCGACCATCAGAGTGACGCGGGCGTGCCGTGCCGCAGCGATGATCGCGCGTCCCTCCTCTACCGAGGGAGCGATCGGCTTCTCCACCAACACGTGAACGCCGCGCTGGATGCAGCACAGCGCCAATTCCCTGTGTAGATGGGTGGGCGCCGCGATGGTGACGGCGTCGATACCTTCCGCAAGCAGCGGCTCAACGCCGCTGAACGCCGGGCAACCCAGCGCCCTCGAAACGAAATCACGCTGCTTGCCATCGGGATCCGCCACGCCCACGAGCTTGACAGCCGGCAGATCGGCGAACACGCGCGCATGGTTGCTGCCCATGACGCCGATGCCGACCACACCTACGCGTAGCGGAGGCTGCGCGTCGCGTGTCGCGGCTTGCACCATGATGGACGAGTCCCCCCTGCCGGCTCGCGTGACGAATCCCTCCTAGCACGCCAGGAAGCCCCTGGCGATGCCTCCGTTCGAGGCTGTGGACACGTTTTGAATCAAAGAGTTACATCCCCTGCGCGGGCTTTGGGGAAGTTCCATGGCGTCCGTTTTGGCGAAATCGCAGGAACCAGTCGACGAAGCGGCGAACGCCTTCAGTGATCGGCGTGTCGGGTCGGAACCCGACGGCGCGCTCGAGGTCGGCAGCATCCGCGCAGGTCTGCGGGACATCGCCCGGCTGCATCGGAAGCAACTCCCGCACCGCCGGCTTGCCCAAAGCCTCTTCGAGCAAGCGCACGACCTCGGTCACCTCGACCGGCTGGCTGTTGCCGACATTGTAGATTTGCCACGGAGCCCGGCTCGTCGCAGGATCGGGGGTCTGGTCCGACCACGCCGGATTTGTCGCGGCCGGCCGATGGACGAGACGCACGACCGCTTCGACCGCGTCGTCGATATAGGTGAAGTCCCGGCGCATCTGCCCATGGTTGAACAGCTTGATCGGCCGACCCTGCAGGATTGCTTCGGTGAACAGCCACATCGCCATGTCCGGACGACCCCACGGTCCATAGACGGTAAAAAACCGCAGGCCCGTCGCCGGCAGCGCGAATAGATGCGCATAGGCATGCGCCATCAGCTCGTTCGCCTTTTTGGTCGCGCCATAGAGGCTCAGGGGATGATCAACATTATCTGAAGTTCGAAACGGCACGCGGCTGTTGGCGCCGTAGACCGAGGACGACGAGGCGTAAACGAGGTTCCGGCACCCCGCATGCCGGCAGCCCTCGAGCACATTGAGGAAGCCGGTGAGGTTGGCATCGACATAGGCATGCGGATCGATCAGAGAATGACGCACGCCGGCCTGTGCGGCGAGATGCACGACGGCAGGAAAGCGATGCGCGGCAAACAATTCCGCGACGGGTTGGCGATCGCCAATATCCACCTTCGCGAATTTGAAATTGGAGAACGTCTCGAGTTGCGCGATCCGGGCCTGCTTTAGACGCGGATCGTAGTAGGCGTTGAGGTTGTCGAGGCCCACCACCTCATGCCCGTCCGCCAACAGGCGCCGCGCAACATGCATGCCGATGAAGCCGGCCGCTCCGGTGACGAGAACAGGCTCCTTCAAGCTAGGTCCTTTCACATGAAGCGGTAATGGTCCCGTCCGATCGAGTCCGCTCGCGCTGTTTGCGCTCGGCTGGCGGTGCTTCGTGCAGTATAAACCGGAAAATGCCAAGGGCCTTTCCGCGAGCAATGACCATCCTGCATCCGGCGGCAATGACGTTAAGCGGTCGTCGATCGAGACCGCTGCCATGAGCGAAGTTACGGCTGAGGCGGCCGCGCTCAAACGCTGGCTGTTCGATGCGGCGCTCCCGCTATGGTGGGAGCGAGGTGCGGATCGCATTCGCGGCGGCTTTCACGAGGCAATCACCCTGGACGGCAAGCCGTTGCAACGGCCGCACCGTGCACGGGTCATTGCCCGGCAAGCGTTCTCGTATTGCGAAGCCGGTCGGCTCGGCTGGCATGGCCCCTGGCGTGAGGCGCAGCGCCATGCGCTCGATTATTTCCGCGAGCACTTCATCACCGCCGACGCAACGGTCGTGTCCGTCGTCGATCTCGATGGCAAAGTCGCCGACCCGCGCTTCGACCTCTACAATCAGGCCTTCGCCCTGCTTGCATATGCGAGCGGCCACCGCACGTTCGGCGAAGCTGCCGGATGGCGCCGGCAGGCCGTGGCGCTGCGCACGACCCTCGAGCAATCCTATGCTCACCCGCTCGGCGGCTTTGTCGAGGATCGCGCCGGGCGGCTTCCGCAGCGCTCGAACCCACACATGCACTTGCTCGAAGCCGCACTCGCTTGGATCGCCATCGACGACGATCCGGCCTGGTGCCGCATGGCGGATGGCATTGCCGCACTATGCCTGGAGAAATTCATTGATCCGGCGACGGGAGCCTTGGGCGAGTTCTTTGCCGCGGACTGGTCGCCGGCGCCGGGTGTCGAAGGACGTATCCGCGAGCCTGGCCACCACTACGAGTGGGCATTTCTGCTGGACCGTTGGGCGCGCCTCACCGGGCGCGACATCCCCGATGCGGTGCCGCGGCTGATCGCGTTCGCCGATTCGCGCGGGCTCGATCCGCGCCGCGGCGTGGCGGTCAATGCCGTGCTCGCCGATGGCGGCATGCATGATCCGGTGGCGCGCTTGTGGGCGCAGGCGGAGCGGATTCGCGCCTATCTCACGCAGCGCCGTTCCGATACCGACGTTGCCGCAGCCATCAACGGGCTGCGGCGCTTTCTCGCGACGCCGACGCAAGGCGTCTGGTTCGACCAATTGGGAGCCGACGACGTTTTCATTCTCGAGCCGGCAAGGGCGACCAGCCTCTATCACATCATCGGCGCGGTCGCGGAGTTGTGCCCTGCGCGCCCTGCTGCCCGCCACGCCGACTTTCATGCCAGCAATTCGCGTGCCTCGGCGCCTCGCGTGATCTACCTCGTGACCGAAGACTGGTATTTCATGTCGCACCGCCTTCCGATGGCACGTGCGGCCCGCAATGCCGGCTTCGAGGTGCATGTGGCAACCCGAATCGACCGTCACGGCGCGGCAATCGAGGCTGAAGGATTTCATTTGCATCCTATCTCCTGGCGCCGCGGCAGCCTTGACCCGCGCGACCTGATCCGGGTCGTGCGCGAAGTGCGCAAGCTCTACCGCAAGCTCAAGCCCGATCTCGCCCACCACGTCGCACTGCCGGCAACCGTGGTCGGATCACTTGCCGCCACTGGCTTGCCCGTCGTGTGCCTCAATGCACTGACCGGCCTCGGCACGATGTTCATCGACGATGCGGCGAAAGTCCGCGTGGCGCGCGCACCGTTGAGGCTAGCGCTGCGGTCCCTGCTGAATCGCTCGCGAGCGGCGGTGCTGGTGCAAAACCCGGACGACCGGACCGTGATCGAGCGACTCGGCGTCAATCGAGACCGGATCGCGCTGATCCCGGGGTCGGGGGTCGATATCGGCGCGATGGCGGCCTCGCCTGAACCTGCAGGTCCGATCACCATCGCATTCGTCGGCCGTTTGGTGGGATCGAAGGTGATACGCACGCTGTTAGCCGCACACGAGCGCCTTATCCAGCGCGGCCGCGACATCCAGCTACTCATCGCTGGCCTACCCGATCCCGCCAACCCGACCTCGATTCCGCCGCACGAGCTCGACGCTTGGATCCGGCGACCCAACGTCAAGCATCTTGGGTTCGTAAAAGACATCGGCGGGCTCTGGGCGTGCGCGCATATCGCGGTTCTGCCGTCCCATCGCGAGGGCCTGCCTTTGAGCTTGTTGGAGGCTGCGGCCTGTGGCCGCCCGTTGATTGCCACCGATGTTCCGGGATGCCGCGACATTGCGCGTGCAGACCTCAACGCGCTCGTGGTGCCGCTCGAGGATGCCGAGGCACTCGCCGACGCCATCGAGCGGCTTACCCTGGATCCACAGCTGCGCCGCAAGTTCGGCAAGGCCGGCCGCGAGCTCGTCGAACGCGAATTCTCGAGCCAGCATATCGGCCGTGACCTGATCGCGCTCTATCGACGCTTGCTCGAGCCCGCATGAAGGTCCATTGCGGATGGCGCTACGCGCGGGCTAAGAAAGCCGATCTGCAGCGGGGCTCCGTCAAAGGTAGATCGTGCCGCACGGTCGCAAGCTCGCCGTCATCGGTCTTGGATATGTCGGCCTGCCGGTCGCCGTCGCATTCGGCCGACAAGGCAGCCGCGTGATCGGGTTCGACATCGACAGCGCGCGCATTTCCGAACTCAAGGCCGGCGGCGATCGCACACGCGAGGTCGACCCGGGTGATCTCGCCGTTGCGAAAGTCGTATTTACGTCGGATCCCCGCGAACTCTCCGCCGCGGATTTCTTTATCGTGACGGTGCCGACCCCCATCGATCAGGCGCGACGACCGGATCTGACGGCGTTGCTGCGCGCCTCGACGACGGTCGGCAAGGCTTTGAAGAAGGGTGACATCGTGGTTTTCGAATCCACCGTCTACCCCGGCGCAACGGAGGAAGAGTGCGTGCCGGTCCTCGAACAGGTGTCGGGCCTGTTGGCTGGACGCGATTTCACGGTGGGCTATTCGCCTGAACGGATCAATCCGGGCGACAAGGCTCACCGGTTCGAGACAATCACAAAGATCGTGGCCGGCCAGGATGCGCGGACCCTCGACATCATCGCGGCGGTTTATGGTTCGGTCGTCACCGCCGGCCTGCACCGGGCCCCCTCGATCAAGGTGGCGGAAGCGGCCAAGGTGATCGAAAATGCACAACGCGATCTCAACATCGCTTTCATGAACGAGCTGTCCGCCATCTTTCATGAGCTCGGTATCGATACGGGCGATGTGCTTTCCGCGGCCGGGACCAAATGGAATTTTCTCAATTTCACCCCAGGCCTCGTCGGCGGCCACTGCATCGGCGTCGATCCGTATTACCTGACCTATCGAGCGCAAAAAGCCGGGTACCATCCGGACGTGATTCTAGCGGGTCGGCGCATCAACGACTCCATCGGGGTACGCGTGGCGCGCGAGTGCCTGCGCCGACTCTTGAAGCGCGGCATACCGACACCGCGCGTGACGGTGCTGGGGCTGACGTTTAAGGAAAACGTCGTCGATGTCCGCAATTCGCAGGTTTTCGACATCATTCGTGAGCTGCAGTCGTTCGGCGTGTCCGTACAGGTGAATGACCCGCTCGCCGACAACGCGGCGGCGCTCAAGGAGTATGGTCTCACCTTGCAGAATGATCCGGAGCCCGCCGACGCCATCATCCTTGCTGTGGCCCATGACGCCTATCGAACCGCGGGTTGGCCGTTGATCATGCGCCTGCTCAAGAATGATCGCGGGCTGGTCATGGACGTCAAAGGCGCCCTCGACCCGCTCAAAAAACCTGCCGGCATCGAGGTTTGGCGGCTTTGACCGGTTAACCTTGGTTAACGCCGGCGCGGCTTGACGTTTTGCGCCGGGACCGCTTGAAGTGTCGTGGCCACCGAGGAATTTCGTCAATGCCCGCTCAAATCGTCCCGGTGATCATGTGCGGCGGCGCGGGAACACGGCTGTGGCCGGTCTCGCGCGAAAGCATGCCCAAGCAGTTCGTCCCCCTCGTCGGGAAGGATTCGACGTTCCAGCAGGTGCTCGAGCGCATTGCCGATCCCGAGTTGTTCGGGCGTCCGATCGTCATCACCAACACGGACTTCCGGTTTGTGGTGGCGGAGCAATTGCGTGAGAGCGACGTGGAAGCCGATATCGTGCTGGAGCCGATGCGCCGCGATTCCGGTCCCGCGGTTGCGGTTTCCGCGGTACTCGCGGCCGCACGCGATCGCGATGCCCTCGTGCTGGTGCTCGCAGCCGATCATGTGATCCGCAAGCCTGACGAATTCCGCGCCGCCTGCCAGCGTGCCGCCGCCGCCGCCGCCGAGGGACGCATCGTCACCTTCGGCATCGAGCCCACCCATCCTGCGACAAGTTACGGGTACATCCGCCCCGGCGAGAAGCTCAATGGCGCATCGGCCCGCACGGTCGAAGCGTTCGTGGAGAAGCCGGACGCCGCGACCGCCGCGAATTACGTGGCGCAAAAGTATCTCTGGAACAGCGGCAATTTTTTATTCCACGCCGCGACGATGCTTGCCGAGATCGAGCGCTTCGAACCGGCCATGGCCGAAGCCGCGAAGGCGGCGGTCGACGGCCTCACGCGCGATCTCGACTTCTTGCGGCTAGCGGGCGAGCCGTTCGCCCGTGCGCCGAAGAAGTCGATCGACTATGCAGTCATGCAGCGGACCAAGCTCGCGGCCGTCATCCCCACCGATCTAGGCTGGTCAGATATTGGCAGCTGGAGCTCCGTCTGGGATGTGCTCGATCACGACGCAGCCGGCAATGCCACCGACGGTCCCGTCGTCATGCTGGACAGCCGCAACAGCCTCGTACACTCCGAAGAATCGGTACTCACTACCGTCATCGGACTGGACGACGTCATCGTCGTGTCGACCGCGGACGCCGTGCTGGTCAGCGCGCGTACAAAGGCCGAGCAGGTGAAGGAATTGGTCGAGCAGCTCAAGGCGCACAACCATCGCGCGGCGATCGAGCACCGCCGTATTTATCGTCCATGGGGCTATTATCAGGATGTCGATATCGCCCCGCGCTACCGGGTTAAACGAATCGTCGTGAAGCCGGGAACCAAGTTGTCGCTGCAGAAGCATTTCCACCGTTCCGAGCACTGGGTCGTCGTCAAGGGAACGGCCGAGATTACGCTCGGAAATGACGTGCGCAGCGTACACGAAAACGAATCCGTCTATATCCCGATCGGCAGCATCCATCGCCTCGCCAACCCCGGCAAGATCCCGCTCGAACTGATCGAGGTGCAGGTCGGCAGCTATCTCGGCGAGGATGACATCGTTCGTCTGGACGACGTCTACGGACGCGGGTAGTTCGCGTCAGCCACGCCGACGCCGACGTAGGTGAAGCCCTTGGCGGCGACCTCGGCAGGCCTGTAGATGTTGCGCAAGTCGATGATCACGGGACTGCGCAAGGCCGTTTTCACGCGATCAAGATCGAGGGCTCGGAACTGGTCCCACTCGGTGAGGATCAACATCGCATCCGCACCCTCGACGCAGGCATAAGGATCGGCGGCGGTCTCGAGCCGCGGCATCAGCTTGCGTGCTTCTTCCATGCCATGGGGATCATACGCGCGCACGCGCGCGCCCTGGGCTTCGAGCGCGGGCACGATGACGAGGCTCGGGGCCTCGCGCATGTCGTCGGTGTTGGGTTTGAAGGTGAGCCCCAGAACGGCAACGGTTTTGCCGTGCAGCGAGCCCCCGCAAGCGGCGACGACCTTGGCGGGCATCGCGCGCTTGCGCGCATCATTGACCGCCATCACTGTCGCGACGATTTTGGTCGGCACACCGTAGTGCTGGCCGATAGCGGCGAGCGCAGCGATGTCCTTGGGAAAACAGGATCCGCCGAAGCCGGGGCCTGCATGCAGGAACTTTCCTGCGATGCGGCGATCGAGCCCCATCCCGCGCGCCACCTCCTGCACATCCGCCCCGCACCTTTCGCAAAGGTCCGCCATTTCGTTGATGAAAGTGATCTTGGTGGCGAGAAAAGCGTTGGATGCGTATTTGATCAGCTCCGCGGAGCGACTCCCGGTGAAGAGAATCGGCGTCTCGTTGATGAACAGCGGCCGGTACAGCTCGCGCATCACGCGCCGCGCCCGTTCATCGTCGGTACCGATCACGATGCGATCCGGGCGCTTGAAATCCTCAATTGCCGCGCCCTCACGCAAAAACTCCGGATTCGACACGACGGCAAAGTCTGCATCGGGGCGCAGCTTGCGAATGATGGCGTCCACTTCGTCGTTGGTTCCAACCGGGACGGTCGATTTGATGACGACGACGGTGTAGCCATCGATTTCGGGGGCAATCCCGCGCGCGGCGTCATACACGTACGAGAGGTCGGCAAAACCGTCGCCCCGTCGCGAAGGGGTTCCCACAGCCAGGAATATCGCATCGGCTGCACGAATAGGGGCTGCGGCTTCGGTGGTAAACGACAAGCGGCCGGCTTGCACGTTGCTCGCAACCAGCGCATCCAGGCCAGGCTCGAAGATCGGCAGGCTTCCGCTTCGCAGCTGCCGGATTTTCGCGGCATCGCTGTCGATGCAGGTTACCACGTGTCCGAAATCCGAGAAGCAGGCTCCGGAGACGAGCCCCACGTAACCGGTACCGATCATTGCTATTCGCATGAAGGCAACCTCAGGCGTGGCGATTGCCGCGCTTGCGCTCGTCCGCGACCTTAGCCATGTCCGCTTGCACCATGTCTGCAACAAGCGTGTCGAAGCTGGTCTTGTGTCGCCAGCCGAGTTTGGCGTGCGCCTTGCTCGCGTCGCCAAGCAGGGCATCGACTTCCGTCGGCCGGAAATAGCGCGGATCCACCTCGACCAGGACCTTGCCCGTCGACTTGTCGATGCCTTTCTCCTCGACCCCACTTCCCCGCCAAACAATGGCCCTGCCGATATGGGCAAACGCCTTTTCGACGAATTCGCGTACCGAATGGCTCTCGCCGGTGGCGAGCACATAATCGTCGGGCTCGTCCTGCTGCAGGATCAGCCACATCCCCTCGACAAAGTCGCGCGCATGTCCCCAGTCGCGCCGGGCATCGAGATTCCCGAGGAAGAGCTTCTGCTGCAGCCCATGCGCGATCGAGGCCACCGCGCGCGTGATCTTGCGGGTGACGAAGGTTTCGCCTCGAATCGGACTCTCGTGATTGAACAGTATCCCGGCCGATGCATGCATACCGTAGGCCTCGCGATAGTTGACCGTGATCCAGTGCGCGTAAAGCTTGGCGGCCGCGTAAGGCGAGCGCGGATAGAATGGCGTTGTCTCCTTTTGCGGAGTTTCCCGAGCCTTGCCGAACAGCTCGGAGGTCGAGGACTGATAGAAACGGGTCTTGCTTTCCCGCCCCAGAATGCGAATGGCCTCGAGCAGGCGCAGTGCGCCTAGTCCGTCGGCATTGGCCGTGTATTCCGGCGTCTCGAACGAGACCTGCACATGCGATTGCGCGGCGAGATTGTAGATCTCGTCGGGCTGGGTTTCCTGCACGATGCGGATGATATTGGTCGCATCCGTGACATCGCCGTAATGCAGATGGAAAGCGACGCCCTCTTCATGCGGGTCGTGAATGAGGTGGTCGATGCGCTCGGTATTGAACGACGATGAGCGGCGCTTCACGCCATGAACAACGTATCCCTTGGAGAGAAGAAATTCGGCCAGGTAGGCGCCATCCTGCCCGGTCACGCCGGCGATGAGGGCGACCTTGCCCGATGATGCAGCGATCATTGCAGCACGCCGGCGCCTGCGGTGTCTTGCTCGGCGCGAATCATGCGCGCCACGATCTCGGGCATTTTGACGGTCGGACGCCAGTCGAGCATTTGTGCCGCCTTACTGGGATCGCCAAGCGAGTACATGATGTCACTGGCGCGAACAAGGGAAGGGTCGTAATCGACGTGATCTCGCCAATCGAGACCGACTTCGAGGAACGCCGCCGCTACGAATTCTTCAAGCGAATGGGCGACACCCGAAGCAATGACGAAATCGTCGGGCTGGTCGCACTGCAGCATCCTCCACATGGCTTCGACATAGTCGGGAGCCCAGCCCCAGTCGCGGCGGATCGATAGGTTGCCGAGCGCGAGCCGCGCGCGGCTGCCGGCACCGATCCCGGCGGCCGCGGCGGTGATCTTGCGGGTCACGAAGCGGCTCGGCCGAAGCGGCGATTCGTGATTGAAGAGGAGTCCGGAACAGGCAAAGAGTCCATATGACTCGCGGTAGTTGGCCACCAAGGAGATCGCCGCCGCCTTGGCGACGCCATAAGGGCTCTTCGGCCGAAACGCCGTCTGTTCATTCGCCGCGCGTGTTCCGGTATCGCCAAAGCACTCAGAAGAGCCGGCATTATAAAATCGCGCTCTTCCCCCAAGACGTCGCAGCGTCTCGAGCATATTGAGCGTGCCAAGCGCTATACCCGCCAATGTCTCGGCGGGCTGAGTAAATGACAGCGAGACCGACGACTGGCCTGACAGATTGTACATTTCATCCGGTGCGACCCCCTCGATCACCTGGGCCACGGATTGGAAGTCGGCCGGCGACATCGAATGCAGTTTGATTTTGTCGCAAATTCCGAGCGCAATGAGACCATCCAGGCGGGCGAGCGCGGCGTCGCGCGAGGTGCCATTGACGACATAGCCCTTGCCAAGAAGAAAACGTGCAAGATAGGCGCCGTCCTGTCCGGTGATCCCGGCGATAAGGGCCACCCTGCGCGATGATCCCGCGGTCATCGGGCCACGCAGCGGACGCCCGTCCTTTCAACGCTCGCCATTATCGCGTTTCCGCTAAGCAATATCCGGCGCGGCACCGGACGAGCGTGTCCCTGCGGCCGGCCTGACCTCGCCCTCACGGCGCTCGTCCGAACGAGGACGGGGCGCGAATGGATACAAGAGCCACACCGCCGCTCCAGGCAGCGAGCCGACGGCCAGCGCGAGCCCGAAGCAGACCGAAAACAGCAACGCTCGTTCCGGCGCCACGCCGTAACCGGCGAGGAGCGAGATCACGGCAAGCTCTCGCAGACCCCAGCCGCCGATCGAGATCGGCACAATCACCACGCCGATCATGATGGTGAACAAGACCGCCGCATCGGCGAGGGGTAGCACCAGACCCTGTGCTCGCCCGACTGACCAGACGATGACAACCGTGATCGCGTGAACGAGGCATCCAATGCTCAAGATCGCGGGTGCCTTCGATCCGAAAAGGACTCGATGCACGTCCACGGCTAACGTCGCCACCCACCGGGAATATCGCCAACGAGCAAGCAGCGGAACGATCTTTGGTGCGAGCAGGAGACCGACCATTCCAACGAGGATCAAAGCGCCGTACACAACGAGCACCAGATCGCGGTATCCACCCAGAGCAGTGAAGCCAGACGGCAGCAACAGAACGACAAATCCGAGCACGACCAAGAGCGCCACGCCCACTGCGCGATCGATCACAACGCTGGTCACGGCCGTGCGCCAATTACTGCCGAGCCGAACGAGCAGCCAAGCCCGCATTCCGTCGCCCGCTACGCTCGGCAGGACCTGAGTAAAGAACACCCCGACAGCGGTCGCGGCAATCATGTCGGCACGCGTCATGCGCTGTTCTCGCGGCGCGAGCCCACCCACGATACTGCGCCAGCGCAGTCCCAACAGCGGAATCTGCAGCATCGCCATCAAGACCGCGAGTGCAGCCCAGCGCCAGTCCAGCAGCGGAATCACGGAGAAAACTTGACTCCACTCGATCTGCCGCGAGACGTACCAAAAGCAACCGCCGGTCACGAGCAGTTTGGCTGTAATGATCGCAGCCTTTTGCGCTCCGCGGCGCGACGCGCGCGGCATCTCATAATCGCTAGCCACGCTGCTGCTCATTCGACTTTCGTCTTTGACCCCATCGAGCACGCTAAGACCCGTCCCGGCGCATTAGGCAGGCGCCTCAAGAGATGGTAATGGCCGAGCGAGATGGGGAGTTCAAGCATCAAAACGTCGATTATTAGGCCTCCCCGGAACCTTTGCCGAGCGCTGGAGCAAACCGAGATCGCAAGAGCGCGAGAGCTTCGGCAAGGTCGGCGACCATTTCGTGGGCCGGTTCACCCGGCCCGCCACCGGTTCCGATGAGAATGCGCAGCCCAATCCCGGCCGCTGCGCCTGCTTCCATATCGCTCATTTTGTCGCCCACGATCGCGCAGGCAACAGGATGGAGTTCCAGCTCCGATATGGCCTGCAGGAGCATTCCCGGTTTGGGTTTGCGCCATGGATGATCGCAACGGTACTCGCCAATTCCGTCCTGAGGATGATGAGGGCAGTGATAAACCCGGGCGATCGAGGTGCCCTCCGCTTCAAAGCGATCGCACATCCACCGTGTCAGCTCGCCGTAGGTAGCTTCGTCGAAATAGCCGCGGCCGATGCCGGACTGATTGGTGACGACAACGATCGGCCGACGCAGCTCATTGGTCCAGAAGCGCGCCAGCTCGAAAATCCCCGGAACAAATTCGAACTGATCCGGCCGATGGACGTAGCCGCGGTCCACGTTGATGACTCCATCCCGGTCGAGGAAAAGCGCGCCGTTAGGCATGATCGAAATCATCCGCTGCACGTGCCATCGGCCGCCGCGACCGCGATTCACGATCGCTGGTGCGACATGCCAACGCGGCTGGAACACCTCTCATAGATCGCGCAGCCTCGGCAGAGCCTGATCGTGGCTGGAGATCACGCGCCGCTCGATTTTCGGCCAGCTGATACCGATGTCCGGATCATCCCATCGTACGCCGCGCGCTGCCTCCGGGCGATAAGGTTGGGAAATGTGATAACGTATCTCGGCGTTGTCGGTCAGCGTCTGGAAACCGTGCGCAAACCCCGCGGGGATGTAAATCGTGGAGCGGTTATCAGCACTGAGCTCTACGCCGACCCACTTGCCGCGCGAGGGCGACCGCGGTCTCACGTCCACCGCTACGTCAAAAACAGCCCCTCGTGTGCACGAGACGAGCTTGATTTCCTCATGGGGCGACGCCTGAAAATGCAGGCCGCGCAACGTGCCGCAGCGATCGTTGAATGAGACGCTCCACTGCGGGTAATTCGCGCACAGTCCACGCTGCAGAAAGGTCTCGCTGCAGAACACGCGAGAAAAAAACCCACGTTCATCTTCCATTTTTTCAAGCTCTATGAGAAAAAGCCCGGGTATGTTCAACGGCCTGAACAGCATTGCGGGCTGACCCACCCAATGTTCGGGAAATATCGGTGACGAGCGTGAGCGCAGTCTTACCAAAGCTCGAGCCTCGTTCCCAGCGCGGGCCGGGTCCACCCGCTTGCTAGGAAGCCGCTCGAGCGGGGCGCATGCCGGTTGCGGCGCCAAGCACACAATCCTTTGATTTTTCTTTCCTTTTTATTCTGGATGTGTCCTTCTCTATTTTTCTGTCAACCATTTCACCCGTTGCGGGTGCACCCGCGATGCATGCAAACGAGAGGCGCGAGTACATGCGGCCGGCCGCGCGCGTATCGCTTTGAGACGAGGTCGAGCGCGGCTTGGCTGTCCTCTAAACTTGGTGAGAGCAGGATGGAAACGATCACTGCCTGCGCGCTCGAAGGTCTTCCGATGGCGAAGGGCGTGAGTTCATGCGGATCGTAATCGACACGATCGAAAAAACGCTGACCGCCGATAGCCAGCGCCTCGAGCTCTATGGCAAGGAGGCTTTCGAGCTGGTCTCGGAGTTGTGGCTAAAGACCAGCTGGAACCAAAAATACTCCTACACTTTCACCTGGCTCGGCCGCCCCGTCATCCAGCACCCAGAGGATTTGGTGCGGCTGCAGGAGGTGATCTTCACGTTGCGCCCTAACGTCATCGTGGAGACAGGGGTAGCACATGGAGGCTCGCTGATCTTTTGTGCTTCGCTGTTCAAGGCCATGGGGACAGAAGGTCGTGCAATAGGGATCGACATCGAACTCCGCCCGCACAACCGAAAGGCGATCGAAAGCCACGAACTCGCAAGCTACGTTTCGCTCATCGAAGGAGATTCTGCCAGCCCAGACGTTGTAGCGCGCGTACACGAGCTCGTGCGCCCAGGCGACAAGGTCATGGTCATCCTGGATTCAAAGCACACGAAGGCTCACGTGCTCAAAGAACTGGAGGCCTACGCGCCGTTGGTCAGCCTCGGCTCATACATCATCGCGACCGACGGTATCATGGGAGTGGTACACGATACTCCTCGCGGCAAGGCCGAATGGAATTCTGACAATCCGACCCAGGCCGCGCGCGAATTTGCGGCGCGCCATCCCGAGTTCGTTCTCGAGGAGCCGAGATGGCGGTTCAATGAAAGTGGGCTCGACCGAACGATCACGGCTTGGCCCGCCGGGTGGCTCAAACGAATCAAATGAGCGACCCGCAGCGGATATGAGGGTGCACCGGGCCGTCATGGTCGCCCGTCCCATTGGATCCGTAATCGGCTCGGCGATGCCAGGAGGTTAGTCGAAGAGGACAATGCGCAATCGACGCAGCGCAATAGTAAGAAGCGAGTGGGTGACCGACAGTAAATTCTTGATGTTGATGGCGGCGGATCCCTCGCGGTCGTAGGAGATCAGCGGAATTTCCTTAAAAGTGGCGCCTTCGGAGATGAGACGGGTGAGGAATTCCGCCTGATAGCCGAAGCCTGTGCACTCCACGTGGAAGCGCAGCACGTGCGCGCGCAGATATAAGGGATTGCCATTGTAGTAAGCGAGTCGATATCCGCTCGCCAGATTCACAACACGGGTGTAGAGCTTGGATACGATCTTGCGGCGCAACCGTCGGTTTCGAATCTCGACGAAGTGGGGCACGATAATGTCGGCTGTGCCGCGGGCACGGATGATCTTTTCGAGGGATTCCGTAAGCTCGACATTGTCGCCCGGAACTGCACGATAATAGCGGCCGCGTCCTTGAAACGCTCCCTCCACGAAATTATAGGCCAAGCCGCGATTGACCTTGTTCCGGAAGAGTCGGACCGGCGCTTGTGGGTTTGCGGATTGATACGCGGTAACCACGCCCGACGTATTGTCCTGCGAGCCATCATCAAACACCAGAATTTCGTACGAACAGCCGACACGGTCCATGGTCTTCGTGATGGTCTCGATCGTGCCGAGGACGTTTTCTTCTTCGTTCAAGCAAGGGACCAAGAACGTGACTTCGATGGCGTCAGCCGGGCCCTGACTCGCCGACCAAGGAATAACCTCAGGAAGCATATCGTCCCCGCAAGTCATTCACCGCGCGAATGCGACACAGCCGGTCAACAAAGATGCGGGCAGCGGCTTCGCAGCGGCAGAATTTGGTATCGATTGACCCTGTCCCTTGCGTCACCATAGATAGTCAGCGCGTCGCCGGGGCATGTGTGCGAAGCGGTAGTGTAGGCGCCCGACCGCGTCAAGTGACGCCGTTTTGGCGCGGCAGGTTCCGGTATTTCTCAGCGCTCAGCCAGTTGACGAGCAGCGAGTCTACTCAGAATTGCACGTCCAACTCTTGCCAATGTCCAATACGCGCCCTCCGTCACCCCGCCGAGCCGACTGTCTTGCGTCGGGAACTTGCAATCGTTCTATAAAGGCCATCATGGTGGGCGACATAACGAGCCGCGGGAGCCCCGAGTGAGCATCGACTTGCCAAGGCCCGTCTCCCGCACGGAGGCGGCATGGGATGATCTGGTCGAAGGCATATCCAAGAGCTGGATGTGGTCGGCGATGGCGATGCAGGATATCAAGATGCGCTATCGCGGCTCGTTGCTGGGACCGTTCTGGCTCACCATCAGTATGGTCATCATGGTCGCTGCCATGGGGCTGATTTACGCCCGCATGTTCAACATGGAGATCAACCGCTATCTGCCTTTCCTGACGGTCGGGTTGGTGATCTGGAATTTCGTTTCGACGATGATCATCGAAGGCTGCCAGACCTTCCTTTCCGCACATAACATCATCACGCAGGTGCGCATGCCGTTTTCGGTGCACGCTTGGCGGGGGGTTTACCGAAATCTGATCGTCTTGGCGCACAATATGGTGATCGTCCCATTGGTGTTGCTGATCTTCAGCGTGCCGGTCGGCTGGAACGTCCTCATCATCGTGCCGGCGCTTGCGATCCTCACGATCAACGGCATTTGGGTCAGCATTCTTCTCGGTATGATCAGCGCGCGCTATCGCGACGTGCCGCCGATCGTCACGAATTTCGTGCAGGTATTATTTTTCGTGACGCCGGTGTTTTGGCCGCCGGAGGCGCTGGGAATTTGGATGCAGGCACTGCCGCTCAATCCTTTGTTTGCGGCCGTCGACGTGGTGCGGGCGCCACTCCTCGGTAGTACGCCGCTTGCGTATTCGTGGACGGTACTTCTGATCGTCACCGTCATCGGCTGTATCGGCACCTTCTTGCTCTTCGTCAAATTTCGGCCGCGCATCGCATATTGGATCTAAGCATGGCATCTCTGCGTTTGCGCAATCTCTCGGTCGAATTCTCGATCTACCAGGGCGGCAGTCGCTCGCTCAAGAAAATGCTGGTCGCCGCCACGACGCAGGGCAATTTGGCACGCGATGCCGCCGATCGGATCAACGTGCGTGCGTTGGATAACGTGACGCTAGACATCGAGGACGGCGACCGCGTCGCTTTGATCGGGCCGAACGGCGCCGGCAAGACAACTCTGCTGCGCGTGCTCGCGGGCATCTACTCTCCGACGCGAGGGGAGAGCTATTCATCGGGCCGAATTTCGGCGCTTTTGGACGTCTCATTGGGTCTTAACCCGGAGGCGACCGGCCGCGAGAACATCATGTTGCGCGGGATCTACATGAACATTCATCCGCGCGAGATGCGTTCGCGTGTGGCTGAGATCGTGGAATTCACGGAGCTTGGAGCCTATATCGACATGCCCGCACGCACCTATTCGGCCGGTATGCTGGTGCGATTGGGCTTTGCGATCTCGACTTCCATGCCCGCCGAGATCCTGCTGATGGATGAATGGCTTTTGGCCGGGGACGCGCGGTTTCTGGATAAGGCGCAGCGGCGGATGGAACAATTCGTCGGCAGCTCCAGCATCCTCGTACTTGCTTCCCACTCGACGGACTTGCTGCGCAAATGGTGCAATCGCGGCATCATGCTCGAACATGGCCGGGTCGCCGCATCGGGAAATGTCGATGAGGTCATCGCGACCTATATCGGTCCGCCGGCGCAGACGAAATCGGTTGACCGCAATGCAACGAGTTCGCACGTCGGCGCGACATAGCAGTCTGCTAGCCTGGCCAACCGGCTGCTGGCTCTAGGGTACCCGTCTTCGGTCGAGCCCAGCCATCCGATTCAGTATCCGTGGACGTCAGCGAAACCGCGAAAGCTCTTCACTGCCCTCTCAACGTCAGCACGATTGCGGCTGGCAACGATGACCTGGGCGGCGTTTGCATCCCCTCTCTCCGTGGGCGGCGGATCCTCGAGCGGAACGTAAACACCGGGTCGGCCGGCGGAATGCGCAGCAAGCCCAAATAGGTCGAGGACACCCAGATAGCCATCAGCGATCTGAACGAGACACATGGCATCTTGAAGATTCAGTCCCTGGTGGCGTGCAAACCGCAGGTGAACCGGCCATTCCCGCCATTGCGAGGGAGCGAGACGATTGAGCATCACGAACGCAGCCCGTGGATAGCGCGCGCGCAGCGGTTCGATCACGGCCAGCCAGAAGTCCAGCTCGCCCGGCTCGACCGTGCCGTCCTCGCGCTCGCGCAACCCGACCGCAATGATGAACCGGCCTGGCAGCGCCAGCTTGAGGTAGTCATTGGCATATTTGCGCCCATGCGGAAGCAGCTTGATGCCGCCGTGGCTACCGTGAAGCTCGACTTGATCAATGATGGCACGCGGCATCATGTCCAGGTCATTCGCCGGTTCGGCGGCGCGCCAGCGGCCGAGTTCCCGCTCCGACATTAGAGTTGATGTCTCGGCTAAGGCGGTTTCTTCGTCCCAGAACACCGCAACGCTGCGAAGGCGCTCGAGCATGAGCGCGATCGAGAACAGATCGAAGAGCCGCGCCTCGTTGGCGGACCTGTCCGCCAGGATCAACGCGACATCCACCTGGGGATTCTCGTCCTGCCGCAGGTACGACGGGAGAATGTGATTTTGCCAAATCAACAGGTTCCGCAGCGACCTTTGGTCAATCGGCCCGCGCAGGCGCAAGGCGAAATTACGGTCGCTGGTGCTGGCGCGTTCACGCAGCTTCGCCACGACCGAGAGCCGCAACACCAGTATGCGGCAGATCCGCCCGACGATCGGCTTGGCGATTGCGGGGCCGTTGAGAAATTCGAGCAATTTTGGCGAGGACCAGAATTGACGGGCAAGCTCGTCGATCGATTCTGACGCATTGGGCTTCGCCTCGTCGCGCGCCAATGCAAGCCAAATCGTCGCGATCCCGAGCGTCACGACTTGTGCGGGGCGGCGGATCATCCAATTCGGGTGCCGAACCCACGGCTCCGCAAGTCTATAGGGGACGAGCAGGAGGCGACGAATCATAGGCGCCCGTTCGACCGCTGGAAGCCCTCGTGTTGCGCCGAGGTCATCCCTGTTAGCGGCGCTAATGCGCGGTCGCTGAACGCGCTTGCATAGACTTCTTCGAAGAGCGCCAACAATTCCTCAGTGGTTTCCTGCCGCCAAGTCAGCAGCTGATTTGCCTTTGCAAAAGGAAAATGCCGGTCGCCGAGGCGAACTTCGGCGGGGCGCGCAAAGCTGTGCTCAACGTTTACGATCGCATAGGCTATGTCGGTGAAGGTTGCAAAAGTGGCAAATCCGCTCGATGTTCCCATGAACACATCGGCGATTTTCAGCAGCGCCAACTCGTGCGCGAGCCGAAGGCCCCAGGCGCGTGGGATGAAGACGTTGCGCCGGTAGAGCAGCCGGTGCTCCCATTCCTGAAATCCGCCGACCATCACGAACAGCGCCTCCGGCCAGCGCTCTGCGACAACATCGATGAAGGCATGCCAAGCCACCAGCGGCGCGTCTCGATAAGTTACAGCCGGAGCCTCGGTCAACGAACTCTGCCGCGGGTTGATGATCACGAGGGGGCGTCCGCCCAGCTCCGTATCGCGAAAATGCCGCGCCCAAGCCTCGTACCCGCGAGGGGCCGAAAGCCGTGGAACGTAACCCTCTCGCGCGTGAAAAGCGTTGATGCGGCTGTGATCGATCGGAAAATCCTGCCGCATTTTGAGGTGGCTCTTCAGATCCGGCCACATTGGCAGATGGTTTCGGTGCTGCAGGGCTATCAAAAAATTGAACGTCTGCAGGTCACGAATGAGCCGAAACGACCGTAACAGCGGATTGCAAGCAAAGACCGGCATGACATTGTCAAGATGGGCAATGTAGTTGCTGCGCGTGATGAACGTTTGCTGGCGCGCCGACGGTCTCTCTGGATTGACCATAACCAGGAGATCGACGTGCCGCAGCCCTTGCTCGATCGCTATCACAGCGAGGTTGATCTGATTCGTAAGCAGGTCTCCGAGCGCATAGTGCTGATAGGAAAAATCGAACACCCCCAGCAATGCGGCCGGCTTCTGCCGATTGTCGATTTGAGACATCATCTCGTTGATCTTCCCCTGTCGCCCTTGCACATTACACGTAATCGTCGAGATGGCCGATGATACTTCGCAGGTGCGACGCGGTGACTTGGCCGCCGTCCGCAAACTTCTGATCCAAGAGCGAACTCGATATGACGTAGCGTCGCGATCGGCCATCACGCCGCTCACGTTTGACCGTCAAAGTATCGAATGCAGGATTGACGGAAACATGGAATTTTCCGCCGAATCTGAGCTCGGAATAAATACCGGAAAACCGGCGAAAGTGATGGAAAGCGCTCGATGCGTTGTTGGGACGCAACAGCGAGATCGCCTGAGCGAGGTGGTACTTTAGCCCCTTTGCCGGCCGGGCATATGGAGGCACGAAAGTGTTCCATATGTCTTGGATGATCTGCCGTGACGTTCTATCCGGAAGCAGAGATTGCTGGATGAGATAGTTCATGACCCCCGGAGAGAGCATCGGCGCAAGATATTTCAGATGGACGAGATCGAAGACGCGCTGGATCTGCTCGGGCCGGTAGATCGCTCGACAGCGGGCGTCGGCCGCCAGGTGCTCGAGCGCAACCGCACGATAGTCGGCGTATTCGCGCAAAAGCTCGGCTGGTTCCATGGCAAAAAACTGATGTGGGTGCCACCCTTCAGTTGCGATCGATGGATTCGTGTTTCGCGCCATGTAGTAGCGCGGGGCGCGGTACATCCCACCGGCGATCAAGGCCAGAGTGGAGGTCAGCAACTCTTTCGCCCAAAGCGATTTGACGCGGTCGACCGGCGGCTGGATGGCTTTCATGGCGTCAGTGCGATGAATTCCATAGAAGATCGCCTGGTAATCGCTCATCTGTTCGACAATACGTTTCAATGCGTCTTCGGCGATGATCGAGGGCGCGGAGTAATCCGTGTACCAGATGTCAAAATTCTCTCCGGGTTTGAAGTTGACATAGTATCCATGCCCAATGACCAAGCGGGGGTCCGCATCGAGGACATCCAGAAGCGCGTTCAACTCGTCCGTGAACAGGACGTCGTCGTCCGCGCAAAGGGAACAGTAAGTCGACTCGACCGATGCAACTGCCAGTCCAATTTTCTTGTGGACCGGGATCGCGGGCTCGTAGACGTCGTGGACGATGTCGAGCGCTGTCCGGCTCACCGTCTCGCGGTTTTGCGACAGTGCATCGCCTGAGCTCGAGTCGAGGATACGGACGGGATATTCGAGACGCCGGGCAGACAGATAGCCGAGCAAGCTCCGCAAATGGGCCGGCCGATTAAAGGTCGGAATCAGCAGCGTGTAGCGCGAGCGAAGAGATGCCATGTTGGTATCCTCGCAGCCGGCAGTCGATCAGATGCCAGCAATCGCGGGCTTTTTCAGATAACGCTCGCCCAAGGCCCGAACCAATGCGACCATGCCGACATACGCGCACAATAAGTTCACGGGAATCGCATAAATCGCGTGTCGAAATAGCGGGCTGTTGCCGAGGAGGGCTGGAAAATTCAGATACAGCCCGAAAACGAGCAAAGCGACCATGACACGCCAGTTCGAGTATCGAAATGCTATAGGAAGGGTAACGAGTGCAACAACGATTGCCGCCCGCATGAGCCAGCGCAGATTTTCATCGATCGCTCGATCAGTATTCGTTGCGCCGCTGTAGTCGCCGGCGGCGGCGATTTCATCCGAAAGCGGCGGACTGAAAACCCCGGGATCAAATTTCGGATGTAGCGGTACCGCAGCGAGCCAAGGATCGAAGTACAGCCTATAGGCTTTTTCGAGGGATAACCGCTCCGTCGTCGGCTTTGAACCGTCCTCCAGGTAAAAGATAAAAAGCGCCACCCTACGCCCACTTTCGGAGCTGGGTCTGGAGGGTTCCGAACTCGTCAATGCTCGCTTTTCGATGACCTGTACCGCCCACACCACCCCGACGACCAGTACGGCGCTCAGGAAAGCCACCAACATGCGCCGCCAAGCCAACACAGCAACCAGCCCAAAGAGGACCGGAACGACATAAGCACCTTGCGGCCTGGTCAGCATCATCAGCGCCGCACCCATCCCCAGAATCGTGATCGAAATAACCGCCTCGCGTCGGGTGCGCGCCACCAGATAGGCGACCAGCCCGTAGACTGTGAGCATGGTTTCGAAAAGGAAGGTCTGCTCGGTCATGATGTGCTTGACCTGCAAGAAAGGAAGCAGCGAGGCGATAAAAACGAGAGAAAGAACGAAGGCCCCTCGCGGCTGCAACAGTCGCGCTGTCAAATAGAATAACCAACAGGATGCGACCGCGAGACAAGAATGAAAGAAAATGAGCCCGGACACGGAGTGGCTGAGATCGGTGATGTGAAAGGCACGCAGAATCGCCGGGAAGACCGGAAGTCGCAGAAAATTTTGAGTGCTCGATCTTCGCTGTTGCAACTCGCGCGCAAAATCGATGTATGTAAAACTCTCATCGCTGAATACGATTGGCTTGTTGTAGACCCACAGCGCGACGACAATTGTCGAAATCACTACGATCGTCGCTGGGGCGCCCGATGAGCGCCAATCGAAGCTCGCCGCCCCAAGCCGCATGAGGACTGTTCGCACCTCTCCGGGAATTCAGTCTATCTGTCCCACAGCTCGCTTCTGCGATCAATAATCTCATGTCGCAAGCGCAACAACAGGCGATCTCGAAACCACGAAGCGAGAACGGTGGAGATAAGGCGCTCAACTATCCACGGCCTTCCCGACGTTGGCCGGTTCGCGCCATGCGGGCTGGTGGAGTCACGCCGCCGCCATCATCGCTCACGGAAGGTCCGTGCAATCTGCTCCTGAAGCGGCTTTAGCAGGTATTGGAGCGGGGTGCGCTCGTGGGTCTGAATAAAAACGTCCGCGGGCATTCCGGGAACAAGATGAATATCCTTCAAGCGGGCCAGCTCATCCGCCGGGAGCGCAATGCGAACCGTGTAGTAGGGCTGGCTCGGTTGGGTGGAATTTTGCTGCTGCTGCTCGCGCGCGATGTCGGCGGACACGCGCGACACTCGGCCGCTGATGACAGGCGTGGTGCGTTGGTTACCGGCCATGATGCGTACAGTCGCCGTAGCGCCCAATGCGATCTGATCGATGTCGTAGGGCGCCACCTTGGCCTCCACCACGAGCTCATCGGCGCGCGGGACGATCTGCATGATGGTTTCTCCGTTGCCGATCACGCCGCCCACCGTATGCACCGCAAGTTGATGCACGGTGCCCGCCTGCGGTGCACGCAAGTCCACGCGCTTGAGCTGGTCCTCGGCGCCGGTGACCCGCTCCTTGAGCTCGGCAATCTTTCCCTGGCTCTCGCGCAAGTCTTTGAGGACCTCGGTGCGAAAATCCTGATCTACCTGGATGATTTGCAGTTCGGTTTCGCTGATCTTGCCACGCGCGCGGGCGATATCGGCGATGAGCTGCCCGCGCTCGCCCTGCAGCCGCGTCTGGTCGCGCTGCAGCTGGGTGTAGCGGGAGATGGAGACCAGATTTTTCTTGTAAAGTTCGGCCACTCCAACCAACTCTTTCCCGATCAGATCAAGCTCGCTTTCCTTCGCTGCGACCTGCGCGGAAAGGCCGCGAACCTCTTCATTGAGCTGAGCGATGCGCTCGCGCAACTGCGCTCGCTGACCGGTCCGCGCGGTCTTCCGAGATTCGAAGAGCTTCTCCTCGCCGGCAACGGCCGCCGCAACCGACACGTCGCCGCGGCGAGCCGTCAGCTGTGTCGGAAAGGTCAGCGCATCGGAGTCGTCGCGTTCCGCGAGCAGTCGCGCCTCCCTTGCCATGAACTCGTCCAGCTGTGAACGGACCGCGCCCAAAGTCGCTCTCGTCACCGTATCGTCGAGTCGCAGCACGAGCTGCCCCTCGCGAACCGGATCACCCTCCCGCACCAGAATTTCGCCAACGACGCCTCCGGTCGGATGCTGTACCTTTTTGACGTTCGATTCGACGACGATCGTACCGGGGGCAATGACGGCGCCCGCCAATTCCGCGGTGCTCGCCCAGCCGCCGACGCCGCCGATGAGTAGGACGGTGATGCCCAAGCCAACGAGGTTGAGCTTGCGGATGGTGCGACGCGGATCCTGCTCGGTCATGACTGGCCTCCGCCTACTGTATCGCTGACGACCTTGAGATTGCCGGCTGCTGGTGAAGGAATCCGACGCCCCAGGAGCTTGCGCAAGACCTCGTCCCGCGGACCGATACCCTGCTGCACGCCGTTGGCAAGCACCAGCAGCCGGTCGCACACGGACAGCGTCGCCGGCCGGTGCGCAATCAGCACGACGATGGCTCCGCGCGCTTTGAGCGCCTGCATCGCCTGGTGCAAGGCCAGCTCGCCATCGCTATCGAGATTCGCGTTGGGCTCGTCGAGTACGACCAGAAAGGGATCGCCATAGAGGGCCCGCGCGAGCGCAATGCGCTGCCGTTGCCCGCCCGAGAGTGCCTCCCCGCCCTCACCGACCTTGGTGTCGTAGCCGGAAGGGAGCCGCAGGACCATGTCATGGGCGCCGGCCGCCTGCGCCGCGCGCAGCACGTTGTCGACGTCCGGCGCGACGGCCATTCTGGCGATGTTCTCGGAAATGGTTCCGTCGAACAGCTCGACCGTTTGCGAGACGAATCCGATGTGCCGGCCCCGAAGTTCCGGATCCCATTGGCCAAGTTCCGCGCCATCAAGCCGAACGTTGCCCTTGACCGGCGGCCAGATGCCCACGAGGGCGCGGATCAGCGAGGTCTTGCCGGCACCGCTCGGACCGATGACGCCCAGCGCCTCACCCGCTTTGAGGCTGAAGTGCACGCCGGTGACGATCGGCGTGGTGGTTCCCGGCGCGGCGATCATCACCTGCTCGACGTCGAGGCTGCGCGCCGGCGGCGGCAGAGCGGTGACTGCGGTTCTCGGCGCGGCGCGCGCGAGCGCCTCGGAGAGGCGCCGGATGCTTTGGCGGGCGGCAACGAAAGCGCGCCAGTTGGCGATGGTAGTCTCGATCGGGGCAAGCGCGCGACCCATCATGATCGAAGCGGCGATCATTGCACCGGCGGTCAACTCTTGCTTGATCACGAGGTAGGCGCCAAGGCCCAGGATCAGTGATTGCAGCAGGAGCCGCAACACCTTCGACGTGCTGCCAAACGAGCCTGCGACATCGCTGAGGCGGGCGACGGCGCCAATATAGCGATTGTTTACTCGTGCCCAGCGTTGCGCCAGCGACCCGGCCATGCCCATGGCAATGATCGTCTCGCCGCCGCGCCTCCCGGCCTCCACCATGACGGACCGCACGCCCGCGTCCTGCGCGGCTATGCGCGCGGGTGCGCGGCTCGCACGCTCCGTCAGCAGCGTCATCGTGAATAACACAATGCCACCCACCGTCGCCGCCAAGCCGAGCCAAGGGTGAATGAGAAAGCAGATGAGCAGGAATACCGGAATCCATGGCAGGTCGACGATGGCGATCGGGCCGGCGCCGGTCAGAAACGCGCGGATCTGGTCGAGATCGCGCACCGGCTGGGGCCCTTCGCCGGGATGCCGGTTCGAGACGGCAAGGCGAATGACCGCGCCGTGCACGGCCACCGCGAGATGCTGATCGAGCAGCGCTGCTGCACGCACGACCACGCGCGAGCGAATGAGGTCAAGCGCGCCTTGGAACGCGTAAGCACCGACGAGAAAAACCGAGAGAACGACCAGCGTCGGCACGCTTCGGCTGCTCAACACCCGATCGTAGATTTGCAACATGTAGAGGGGGCCGGCGAGCATCAGCAAATTGACGACGCCGGAAAACAGCGCCACGCCGGCAAACGCGCGCCGACAATCGCGTAAGGCCGCTGCGACGTCAGGATGAACCGAGGTCCCGGCTGCAAGCATTCAGTCGTTATCCGCCGACCTTCGCTAAAAACACTATACGCCGATTCATGCAAAAACGCCGATTCATGCAAAAATTCTCCGG
>CBFGVM010000006.1:0-31949 GCA_965652015.1 uncultured Alphaproteobacteria bacterium | reverse complement strand
AAGGCATCGAGCGCCACGACCATCCCTGCGAGCGACAGCATGGTGGTCACGGCAACCGCGATGCCGAACAGGCCAGCGAGCTTATAGCTGATCAAAATACCCGCGATGATGACGATTGCGGGAAGGGCGGTCGCCTCGAGCGAAATGGCCAAGCCTTGGATGATGTTGGTGCCATGACCGGTGACCGATGCTTTGGCAATCGACTGGACCGGGCGGAAATTGGTGCCGGTATAGTACTCGGTGATCCAAATAATCAGGCCGGTGACAGCAAGACCAACCACTCCGCAGATGAATAGAGATGTGCCGGAATATGATTGCCCCGGCACGGTGCCGAAGCCGACCAGAAGATGCGTGACCAGCGCTACGCCGGCGAGTGAGAGCACTCCGGTGACGATGACGCCCTTATAGAGCGCGCCCATGATGGATTGGCTCGCACCGAGCCTGACGAAGAACGTGCCGATGATGGAGGTGATGATGCAAATGCCGCCGATGGCCAACGGGTAGGTCATCATCTTGAGCAGCACCTCGGCACCGGCGGTGCGGAAGAAGATCGCTGCCAGCACCATGGTGGCGACCGTCGTCACCGCATAGGTTTCGAATAGGTCGGCGGCCATGCCCGCGCAGTCGCCGACGTTGTCGCCCACGTTGTCGGCGATGGTCGCGGGGTTGCGCGGATCGTCCTCCGGAATTCCGGCCTCGACCTTGCCGACGAGATCGCCACCGACGTCGGCGCCCTTGGTGAAGATGCCGCCGCCGAGACGAGCGAAAATCGAGATGAGCGACGCCCCGAACCCGAGCGCCACGAGAGCGTCGATGACGGTACGGTTGTCTGGCGCCATATGGCGCGAGCCGACGAGGAAACCAAAATAGAGAGTGACGCCGAGGAGCGCGAGGCCGGCGACCAGGAGCCCGGTGATCGCGCCGGCTTTGAACGCCAATTCGAGCCCATCCGCGAGCGACCGGATCGCCGCCTGGGCGGTGCGCACATTGGCGCGCACAGACACGTTCATGCCGATGAAGCCCGCTACCCCCGACAGCACGGCGCCGATCAAGAATCCGACCGCCACCAACCATCCGAGGAAATACGCCAGGATGAAGAAGATCACGATACCGACCATGCCGATCGTGGTGTACTGGCGTTTGAGATAAGCCTGCGCGCCTTCGCGTACCGCCGCTGCGATCTCCTGCATCCGCGCGCTGCCTGGGTCGGCCCCCAGCACAGACCGAGTCGCCCAAACGGCGTACAGGACAGCGAGCACGCCACAAAGGACGATCAGCCAAAGAGCGGTCATTGTCGAAACCCCGGTTGAGGAAACGGCCGAGCGAATGCCGGCCGCCGCCTGCGCCGCGCCCGATGCATCGCCCGCGGCGCGGCTAAAGCGGCGCGGACATTGCCAAAAACGCTCCCGCGACGCAACGCTCGAAAGAATGGTGTTGTTGGCTTGTCAGCGCCCGGCGGAATTGATCGCGGGGCTCACTTTCGGCAGCGTCCAGGGACCCGCGCCAAAACCCGCCGGTTGACGCTCCATCTTTCTCACGTCCCGTTCCATCTCGAGACATGTGAGCCATTCCACGTAGCTTGGGAGATAGACCCCCGTTCGCATGCACTGCCTTTTGTCGGCGGCTGAATACGTCGCCTGGTCCTTGACGATCTGATCACGCGCCTTTTGCTCGGAGTCGAGGCACGCATTGACGTCCTGCTCGGTTGTGCTGCCGCCCATCAGGCTGACCATTGCTCCCGCGGCAGCCTTGCAGGTTTTCTGAATATCGATGGCGGGAACATCCTTTCGCCCTTGCGCCTCGAGGGCGGCAGCGCGCTGACGCGCCTCGGCGACATGCGCGCCGGAGCCGAATTTCTGCACATACGCGCTGTATGCCCCAGCGGTGCCTGCCCGCTGGGCATCGGCCCAGGCATTTTCATCTGCCTCTTTGCGGGCTCGTTCGTCGAGGGCAGCAACCCGCTGGCGCGCCTCAGCGACATGCGCCCCGGAGCCGAAATTCTGCATGTAGGCCGTGTATGCCGCAGCCGTGCCGGCCTTCTCAGCGTCCCCCCACGCCTTCTCGTCCGCCGCCTTGCGGCTTAGCTCGGTAACGCGCTGGCGCGCCTCGGCGACGCGCGCGCCACCGCCGAAATTCTGAATGTAGCTCATGTATGCCGCAGCCGTGCCGGCCTTCTCAGCGTCCGCCCAGGCCTTCTCGTCCGCCGCCTTGCGGGCCTGCTCGTTGAGCGCGACGATGCGCTGGCTCGCCTCGGCGACATGCGCGCCGGACCCGAAGTTCTGTAGGTAGCCGGTATAGGCCGCGACGGTTCCGGTCTTCTCGGCATCAGCCCACGCTTTTTCGTCCGCATCCTTGCGCGCCTGTTCATCCGCTGCTTGCTGCTGCGCCGCCGGCGGTTGTGTCTCCGAAGGCTGGCTGCAAGCCGAGAGCAGGGCGGCGCCGGCAATAACTGCAACGGCGGCCGCTTTCACCACTGCAGCGCGCCCGGCGCGATTGGGCTGCCAGCCCGAATCACCAATCATAACTGACCCTCTTACCCGCGAGAGCGTTTCCAATTTCATTATACCACATGCTCTAATACCGGACCCCTACGCACACCGTCGCACTGGCCAATCACAAACAGGCTAGGCGTTCCATAACGCCCAACACGCCGCCTCGGTTCAGAGCGAGAGCTACCGACGCGCGTTATCGGCGACGGCGCGGCGGCGGGCCTTCCGGCGCTCGCTGCCAGATCGTTCCGTTGTCGAATTGAATGATCATGCCATCCGGCGAATAGATCGCACCGAGATTGGCCCTCGCGATCCAGAGCCGGCCGGGATAGTCCACCCACCCTCGGGATGGCTGCCCGACCTCGTTGACCAAATTGAGCTCCCAGCCGTTCTGAGTAATGAAGGCGAGACCAGGACCGGCGCAACCCGCAACGCACCGATAAGGACCGGTCAGGTTCACGCCTTGCGCCGAGGCGTCGGTGGCGACCACAGCTGCCGAGATGGCAATCGCACCTAGTACAGTTCGCATTGCTTTCTCCTTGTCTCCTTCAAAACACGTTCACTGCGAGCACCCCTCGTTAGCGGCGGATCTGCAGAAGCGCCAGTACTCCCAACGCAAATCAGAAGCGCAACGCCGCCGGATGGCGGCTCATCACCGAGCGCGTTTGCGCCGGCCGCAGCGCGCCGATTTGACCGAGTCACTGAGTTGGCGGTGCCCGCCGCCTAGCGCGCCCCGGAGAAGCTCGCATAGGGTGGCGCCTAATAGCCGTAGCGGGGCGGAGGATGCGCGTAGGAGTTTACGCTCGCAAAGGGCGGCAGGTAATAGCTGCCGCCGGGTGGGGGATAGGGGTAATAGATAGAGCGCACATCGTACGGCTGCGGCGCGTAGTAGCTGGAATAGTACGGAGAGCTATAGCCATAATATGAGCCATAGCCCGATCCGGCCACTCCAGCCGCTGCGGCTGCATAAGCCGCGCGGCGGTACGTCCTGCGGTAGACCCTCCGATCGACGCACGCAATGCTCGTCGCAGTTAGTGGCCGTGCACTAGCACTGTTAAGCGAGAGCAATACTTCATCTTGCGACCATTGCAGCGAAAAGGGCACCACAATCAGTAAGGCGGCACCGCTGATAATTCCCAGCATACCGAGCTTTTTCATGATCGGTCTCCTGATGTCGCGAAACAGACGCGCGTGTGAGGATCAACGTCATTTCATTCGCTGTCGGCGGGTACCGCTGCCGCTGCGCTTAGCGCGGGTCGAAACTGATCGCCCTTTCGTGCCGAATATCTAGCTCTCTCAGATCGTCAAGCCGAAGCGCGCCAAGCTGTCCGACGGCTGCCTTCATCTCGTCGATCATGAGATCGATGACGTGAAGCGGGCCTTCCGCGCCGAGCGCGCCGAGGCCCCACAGGAACGCTTTGCCGGCAAACGCGGCATCCGCCCCAAGCGCGACCGCGCGGGCCACGTCGAGCCCGGAGCGCACGCCGCTGTCCACCATCACGCTCGCTCGGGTGCCGACGGCGCGCACAATGGCGGGTAGCACGTCGATGGCCGCCGGCAAGGCTTCGACTTGCCGTCCGCCGTGATTGGACACGAGGATTCCGTCAACTCCCAGCGACACGCAAGTCTCGGCGTCGGCGGGATGAAGTATTCCTTTCACCAGCAACGGTCCTTTCCAGCGCTCGCGATAGCGCGCGACTTCCTCCCACGTGAAGGCGCCACCCATCTCCCGTCGCACAAAGGCCGCAACCTCGTTCACGTCTGTGGTATCGCCCGCATAGGGCTGGAGATTGCCGAAGCGCGCCTGGCCATGCCGCCAAAGCGATTGGAGGTAGCCCGGCGAACTCAGAATACCCGCGAGCATGCGCCAATCCGGCCGGAACGGCGACGTAATGCCGGCCACCACCTCGCGCGGGCGCGTCGTGCGCACCGGCACATCCGCGGTAAGAACGAGGACATGCACGCCGACTGCCTGGGCGCGGCGGACAAGATCGAAGCCGATGACATGCTCGTTGCAGGCACAGCGATAGAGCTGGAACCAGAGGACGTCGGGCGCAATCTCGGCGGCGCGTTCGACGGTGATTCCACCCACGAGACCCAGCACGTAGGGCACACGCGCGCGCTGCGCCGCGGCCGCGAGATACTCGTCGGCGCCGGGCCATACGATCGAGGGCCCTCCCATGGGCGCAACTCCGATCGGCGCCGAGTAGCGCCGGCCGAACAGTTCGACATCGACCGGCGGCAATACCGTGGTCACGCCATAGCGCGGCACGAGCTCGATCGCGTCGAATGCGCTCCAGTTGCGCGCGATTCCGCCATCCGCACCCGCACCGCCATCCATGTACTCGAAGGCGAAGCTCGGCACATGCCGGCGGGCATGCTGGCGCAGATAAGCAATCGTTGGAAAGCGGCGATGCAACTTGACAAAGCGCGGATTGTCGGCCGGCGTGTAGTTGTTGCCTGGCCGAAGCAAACCGGTCACATCGTGCATGGCGTGCCCTTAAATCTTCGCTCGCTCATTATAGTACACAACGGCCCAGCCGGCCTGCGTCATCGCCGTGATCGACGCTTTACGGAAGGTGAATTTGATCGCGCCGTCCTAAGACTGTTCAGAAGTGGCTGAACGCCGCTTGGGCAAATACGAGGGCACGCCCATCCGCACCTAGAAAGTGCGCCTTCCCCTGCCCTTTCGCGACGACGCCGATGTCGGTGACGGCAACGCCAGCCGCCGATGCTTGCTGGCGCAACGCTTCGACCTTGCCGGCCGACACGCATGCCAGAACTTCGTAGTCATCGCCGCCGGTGAGGATTGTTTCTATCAGCGCGGGCTCCTTCGCGAGGGCGGCGCGCGCGCCGCCGGAAAGCGGAACCCGAGGCGCCGCGATTTCGGCATCGACACCAGAGGCGCGGCAGAGCTTGGCAAGGTCACCCGCAAGGCCATCGGAAACATCCATGGCAGCCGACGCGTGCGTGCGAAGGATCTCGGCTATAGCGTTGCGCGGTTCCGGCACGAGATAACGGGCCTCGAGCCAATCGCGTGCCCCGCGATCGAGGTCCCAGCGTTGAGCGGCGGAGGCGTCGCGCCGTAACAGCAAGCCGAGGGCCGCGTCGCCGATGGTGCCGGTGACCACGACGCGGTCGCCTGCTTTGGCGCCGGCGCGGCGCAGCATCTCGCCATGCGGGACCGCGCCGAAGGCCGCGATCGAAATGGTGATCGGTCCTGTGGTGCGATCGGTATCACCGCCCAAAAGTGGGCAACCGAACGCCTCGGCGTCTGCTGCAAGTCCGCGCGCGAATGGTGAAAGCCATGCGTCATCGATCTCCTGGGGCAGCGCCAGCGTGAGTAGAAAGCCCAGCGGCCGTGCGCCCTTGGCCGCCAGATCGGACAGGTTCACGCGTAGCGCCTTCCTGGCAACCGTATCAGGCGGATCACTGGGAAAAAAATGCACGCCGCCGACGATCCCATCGGCCTTGAGTACGAGATCGCAACCGTCCGGCGGCGCGATCGCGGCCGCGTCGTCGGCGAGTCCAAAGGCGCCGGGATGTTTGGCCAGCGGCTTGAAATAGCGCGCGATGAGGCGCTCCTCGCCGGACTGCGCTGTGCCGTTTCCGCTCATCGCGATCGGCCGCCCATAGCTACTGTGTGAGCGGCGCAAATTCGCCGGCCCGAACCTGCCGCGCGATCCGATCGAGCACGGCATTGACCATCCCAGTCTCGTCCCTGTCGACGAAGGCGTTGGCCACGTCGACGTACTCGGAGACCACAACGCGCGCCGGGACATCGCTGCGATGACCAAGCTCATACGCACCCGCACGCAACACCGCCCGCAAGATTGCTTCGATGCGCTTGAGCGGCCAGCCCTCCGACAGCACTTTGTCGACCAGAGGATCGAGGCTGCGCTGCTCCCGAACTACACCCGAAACCACGTCGCGAAAGAACGCCGCCTCGGCCGGCAAGTATTGAGCACCTTCAACCTCGCGGCCGATCCAGTGACTCTCGAATTCGGCGAGGATTTCATTCAGGCCGGTGCCGGCGATATCCATTTGATAGAGCGCCTGCACCGCCGCGAGCCGCGCGGCGCCGCGGCGATTAGCCTTGCGTTCGTCCTTCGGCGCGCCGTTGCGGGCCATGGCTCACCCCACCGCGAGACGACGCTTCAAACGCACGAGCGAAAGTGCGGCTCGCGCCGCATCGCCGCCCTTGTCTGCCTCCTCCGGACGCGCGCGCGTCCAGGCCTGGGCGCTCGTGTCCACGGTGAGGATACCGTTGCCGATCGGCAGTCGACGCGCGATCGAGAGGTCAAGCAGAGCGCGCGCCGATTCCTGCGCCACGATCTCGAAATGCAGCGTCTCGCCGCGAATGACGCAACCAAGCGCGACCGCACCGTCATAGGGGCGGCCTGAACGCTCGGCGGCCTCGATGGCCATAGCGATGGCAGGGGGGACTTCGAGCGAGCCAGGCACGCTCACGCGCTCGAAGACTGCACCCGCCTTTTGCAGCGCACGGATGGCGCCCGCGAACAAGGCGTCGGCAATATCCTCGTAGAAGCGTGCCTCCACGACGAGGATCCGCGCACCCTCGAGGTCGCCTGAATCGCCGTCCGACGCAGTTTCCCCGGCGGAGCGGCGGCGCTCGGCCATGACCAGTCTCCAGTGTCAGGGCGTCGTACCAAGCGGATCGGGTCGGAAGCAAGTGAGCGGCGAGCATCCCTAGGACCGCTCCATCAGCCGCGCCGCATAGCGCGCCATGAGGTCGACCTCGAGGTTGACCGCGTCACCGGCACCGAGCAGCCCGAGCGTCGTGACTTTGAGGGTGTGCGGAATAATCAGGACCGAGAATGTATCGCCGGCCGCTTCGTTGATGGTCAGCGACACCCCATCCAGCGCGACTGAACCCTTCGGCGCGATGAACCGAGCAAGTTGCTGGGGCAAGCGCAAGGTGAACCGCGCCGTATCGGTGGAGTCCTCGCGTCTAAGCACAGTAGCCAGGCCGTCCGCATGACCGGCGACGATATGACCGCCGAGCTCATCGCCAATCTTGAGCGGGCGTTCCAGATTGATGCGCGTGCCCCGCCGCCAGCTCCCTACCGTGGTCAGGCGCAGAGTCTCGGCGGCGGCTTCGACCGCGAACCAGGCGCGATTGCCTTCCTGGCCGCGCGCGACGACGGTCAGGCATACGCCGCTGCAAGCAATCGACGCGCCGACGGCGATGCTGTCCGCATCATATCCGCAGGTCATTGCGAGGCGGGCGAGCCCCTGCGCGCGCGGTTCGACCGCAGTCACCTCGCCGATATCGGTGATAATGCCGGTGAACATGTCACGCCCGTTCGAACGTCTCGACCGTATCCGTCCCGATGGTTTCGCCTCCGACCGCCTTGAGACGCCGCGACTGAGTTAATGCGGAAAGCGGCAGGCCGTCGAGAGCATCGAGCCCCTCCGGTCCGATGAGTTTCGCCGAGCGAAATAGCACGGCTTCGTCGACCAGATCGGCGCGCAGGAGGGCTGCGGCGAGAATGGGCCCGCTCTCGACCATAAGCCGCGTGATGCCGCGTCGGGCCAAGAGCTCGAGCACGTTCGCAAGGTCCAGCTTGCCGTCCGTCGTCGCTGCACGCGCAACGTCGGCGCCTTTGGCCGCAAGCGCCTGTTCGCGCGCGTCCTCTACGGCCTCGCCGGTGACCACCCACAGCGGCGCCTGGCGCGCGGTGGCAACCAACTTGCTCGCGAGCGGCAGCCGCAGCGTTCCGTCCAGGACGATACGCACCGGCGAGGACACACCGGGCAATCGGCAGGTCAGCAGCGGGTCGTCCGCAAGGACGGTGCCGATGCCCGTGAGCACGGCATCGCTCCTCGACCGCATCAAATGGACCAGCGCGCGCGCCGCCTCGCCGGAAATGGCAATGGGTTGGCGGTCGGAGCCGGCGACTTTGCCGTCGGCCGACACGGCGAGCTTCAGGATCACATGCGGGCGGCCAGCCTCGACGCGCCGGATGTGGCCGGCATGCGCCCGCTGTGCCTGCTCGGCGCCGATGCCGACCTCGACCAGGATGCCGGCTTGGGCCAAGCGCCAGTGGCCGGCGCCCGCGACCTCCGGATTGGGATCGACCAGCGCGGACACCACGCGGGAAATCCCGGCGCTGACGATCGCATCGGCACATGGCGCCGTCTTTCCGTGATGCGAGCAGGGCTCGAGCGTGACATAGAGCGTCGCCCCGCGCGCGGCGGAACCGGCGCGGCGCAACGCCTCGGTCTCGGCGTGGGGTCGCCCGCCGGGCTGAGTCCAGCCGCGGCCCACAATCACTCCATCTTTCACGATGACCGCCCCGACGGCAGGGTTCGGCCAGGTGCGGCCGAGGCCGCGGCGGCCGAGCGCGAACGCGAGCGCCATGAAGCGGGCGTCTTCCACGCTATTCATGGTCGGCAGCGCTCAATGCGGTTGGCCCCAAAAATTCTTCCCGGCGGCAATTATACCAATGTGCGCAACCCACGCTGGACACCGAGGCGCCGTGGGAAGCATTCCACGCCAGCGTGGACGGGCCGCTCGAACGCGTGCAGACGCCTGATTCCCGCCGTCACTTTAGAGCTTCGCCGCGGCAGATATCGCTAGCTCACTTCCTGACCACGGCATCCGGCTTGGCGTCCTCTGACAATTCGTCGAGCACGCTTTCAAAATCCTTCGCTTCGTGGAAATTGCGATAGACCGAAGCGAAGCGCACATAAGCGACGTCGTCGAGTGCGCGCAGCGCCTCCATTACCATCTCGCCCACGGTTTCCGAAGAGACTTCGCTCTCGCCCTGGCTCTCGAGCTCACGCACGATTTTGGAGACCGCCTGATCGATGCGCTCGGGCTCGACGGGACGCTTACGCAGCGCGATTTGCATCGAACGCAGCAACTTGTCGCGGTCGAAGGGCACGCGGCGGCCGTTGCGCTTGATGACCACGAGCTCGCGTAACTGCACCCGCTCGAAAGTGGTAAAGCGGAAATTGCAGCTGAGGCATACGCGCCGGCGGCGGATGACGGAGGAATCCTCAGTCGGTCGTGAATCCTTGACCTGCGTATCGAGGCTGCCGCAGTTCGGACAGCGCATGGGTGTCGTCCCTTAGCGTTCCGTTCGTGCTCCGCATTCCCCCATTTGGCACGCCTGCAAAAGCGGGCATCCAACAATCTGAAGAGCCGTGCGGCCGGGAGCCGTGCGCTACACCGCGGCCGCTATGAGATCGTCCGCCTCCGGACGATCGCATCGGAGTGTCTCATCCGTTGTAAATCGGAAATCGGCTGACGAGACTCCTCACCTTCTCGCGCACCGCAGCTTCGGTCACCGCATCCTCCTCGACGCCCTTCTGTGAAAGCGCGTCGAGGACTTCCACGATCAACTCGCCCACCTCTTGGAACTCGGCGATGCCGAAACCGCGGCTCGTTCCGGCAGGTGTGCCGAGGCGCACCCCAGACGTGACCGTCGGCTTCTGCGGATCGAACGGAACGCCGTTCTTGTTGCAGGTGATGTGGGCGCGTCCGAGCGCCAGTTCGGCCACCTTGCCGGTCAACGCCTTGGGCCGCAGGTCAACCAGCATCAGATGGGTATCCGTGCCGCCGGAGACGATATCGAGACCTCTCGATTTGAGCGTTTCGGCCAGCGCCTTGGCATTCGCGACCACGTTGTGGGCGTACAGCTTGAAGGCTGGGCGCAACGCTTCGCCGAATGCCACGGCCTTGGCGGCGACCACATGCATCAGCGGCCCGCCCTGCAAGCCGGGAAAAACCGCTGCGTTGACCTTCTTTGCCAGCTCTTCATCGTTGGTGAGGACGAACCCCGAGCGCGGGCCCCGCAGCGTCTTGTGCGCGGTCGAGGTGACGATGTGGGCGTGCGGGAACGGACTGGGATGCGCGCCGCCGGCGACCAAGCCGGCGAAATGCGCCATGTCGACCAGCAGCTTGGCACCGACCTCGTCGGCGATCTCGCGAAAGCGCCGGAAATCGAGAAACCGGGGATATGCCGAGCCGCCGGCGATGATGACCTTGGGCCGATGTTCGCGTGCGAGCCTTGCCATCTCGTCGAAGTCGATACGGTGGTCGTCGCGTCGCACGCCGTAGGGCACCGGCTTGAACCAGCGTCCCGACATATTCGCCGCAGATCCGTGGGTCAGATGGCCGCCGGCGGCGAGGTTGAGCCCCATGAAGGTATCGCCCGGCGCCATGAGCGCCATGAAGGCGGCGGCATTTGCCGAGGCGCCGGAGTGCGGCTGAACGTTTGCGAACTTACATCCGAAAAGCTTGGTAACCCGTTCGATCGCAAGGTTTTCTGCCACATCGACATACTGGCATCCGCCGTAATAGCGCCGCCCCGGCAGCCCTTCCGCATACTTGTTGGTAAGCACCGACCCCTGCGCTTCGAGCACCGCCTTGCTGACGATGTTTTCCGAGGCAATGAGCTCAATTTCGTCGCGCTGACGAGAGAGTTCGCGCCTGATGACGTCGGCCACCTCATGGTCGGCCTCTGCCAATGACAGCGTGAACAGGTTCGCGGCATCGGCGTGGGCTCGAGACGGATCGGTCATGGACGTCTCACGGCTGTTGGACGGTCCTCCACGCCCGGAGGTCCGCCGGGCGATAGCACACCCGATCCGGAGCGCCAAGCTATGGGTGCCGTCATGGACCTGTTGCCCACATATAGCGGTCAACGGGCGTGTGCGCGATGAAATGCCCCTCGCTGGATAAAAAATGCCCCAGCTAGGCGCCGGGGCAAGGGGGGCCGACAAAACTGAGAAACTGCGGTCACAGCCGGTAGAGGATTTGGTCGGTCCAGAACCGCTCCAGGCGCTGCAGCGACTTGTTCAGCATTGCGAACTCGTCGCCGTCGATGCCACCGACCTGAGCCACGCTGGTCAGGTGCTTTTGGTAGAGCGTCTCGACGATGTCGCGCACCTCGCGTCCTTTATCCGTCAGCTTGATCCGCACGGAACGGCGGTCGATCCGCGAGCGCTGATGATCGAGATACCCCATCTCGACCAGCTTCTTGAGGTTATAGGACACGTTGGAGCCGAGATAGTATCCGCGCGTGCGCAGCTCGCCGGCGGTGAGATCCTTCTCGCCGATGTTGTACAGGAGCAGCGCCTGTACGGGATTGATATCGTCGCGGCTCCTGCGGTCGAACTCGTCCTTGATGACATCGAGCAGCCGCCGATGCAGCCGCTCGACCAAGGTCAAGGTTTCGAGATAGTGCGGACGCACCTGGTCGACCCTTGCCTCGAAATCGACCGGCCCCAATGCTTTCGGAACGCTTCTCAACATGACACCTTCCCCACGACTCGTTGTTTTTGTGCTGCGAGGCGTTGTTCTCCTCGCTCGACATGGAGCCTACGTCGCAGGGTCTAAAATGGCTTTAATCAACACGCTAAAGACAAGGTTTATTTGCGACGGTGAATCTTCCATTGATACACGGTCTCCTACCGAAATGATGCATTCACGCTGAGCGCCAGCGCATTAGATCCCCTTAAGGCGTGGTTGCGAAGCGGTTATGTCCTGTGAACCGCGATAAAGTGTTGCTCGATTTGCCTGGAGATGTCGGCGTCAGCGTAAAGAATTGGTGAGCGGAAATTCTTTACAAACTATTCTGCCTGGCAAGGTGCATATTCATTCAGAGCGCGGCTTATGCTCCGCGCAAGTAACGAATGATGCCGGAGAAATCGACGCTGCTGCCGCCGCTCTCGACGAAGCGGTCGTAGACGGCGGCGGCGCCGGCGCCAAGCGGCGTGGTCGCGTGGGTCGCGCGGGCGGCAGTTTGTGCAAGCTTCAAATCCTTGAGCATCATGGCCGCGGTGAAGCCTGCCTTGTAATCGCGGTTTGCCGGTGAGGCTGGCACCGGGCCCGGGACCGGGCAGTAGCTCGTCATCGACCAGCATTGTCCGGACGACTTCGAGGAAATGTCGAACAGCTTTTGCGGATCGAGCCCGAGTTTTTCCGCCAGCAGGAACGCCTCGCACACAACGATCATTGAGGCTCCGAGAATCATGTTGTTGCAGATCTTCGCCGCTTGGCCGTTCCCGGGCCCGCCGGCATGAACGATGGTCTTGCCCATTTTTTCCAGTACCGGCCGCGCGCGCTCGAAGGCGTCATCGCTGCCGCCGACCATGAAGGTCAGCGTCGCTGCTTCCGCCCCGGTTACGCCGCCCGAGACCGGCGCGTCGACCATGGCAAGCCCTTTATCTTGGGCGGCCTGCGCCACATCGCGCGCGCTCTGCACGTCGATGGTCGAGGAATCAATCAGCAGCGTTCCTGGCGCGACGGCTCCCAACACGCCCTCCGCGCCGAGATAGACATCGTGCACCTGCTCGCCCGCAGGCAGCATGGTGATGACGACCTCAGCGGCCTTGCACGCATCGCTCACTGAATTCGCGCTGGTCCCGCCATTTGCCGCAAGTAGCTCCGTCGCATGTGCGTTGAGGTCGAAGCCCGTTACCTCATAAGCGGCCTTGAGCAGGTTTTGGGCCATCGGCATCCCCATATTGCCAAGCCCGATAAAGCCGACCTTTGTCATGGCGTCCTCCACCCCGGTGTTGTCACCTCATCCCGGCTGCTCGCGCGCAGCCATAAGCGCGAGCCACAGATAACTGCCGAGCAGCAGGAGCTCGGCAACGATGACCCAAGTGTTTCCCCCATAGATCTGCGGAAACAACAGCTCGACTGCAGCCTTGGATATGACAGAGGTGAGCCACACCACCGCGCCCCACGGCGCGGCCAGCCACAACCCCACCCCCGCCACGAGATCGATCACCGCAAAGAAGACCGTCGCGACTTGATAGGGCGTCGAATAGGCGTCGAACCCGGATGGAAACGGCGCGCCGATGCCGCAAATCACCGCCCAATGATAAAGACCCTTGCACAGCGAGATGGTGGCCATCGCGCGCAGGAAGACACGCAACCGATGGGCCCAGCGGTTGCTGTCCGCTTCCCTGTCCGTGCTCCGGACCGGCTCGAGGACGTCAGGCCCTTCAGCATTCATCATGGCAACTCGAGCTCGCTTGCGAGCGGAGCAAAGTGCCGCTCAATCTCCGACGCGCTCACCGCTCCGAGCGTAGACGGTTGCCAGTGCGGCGCCTGGTCTTTGTCGATGAGCACCGCTCTGACTCCTTCGTAGAAATCATGTCCACGCACCACACGAGAGACTATGCGGAACTCGGTGCGCATGCACTCGGAGAAATCGAGCGTGGCGCCGCGCCGCATCTGCTCCAGCGCGACCTTGAGACTTGTCGGCGATTTTGAGCGGATCAAGGCGGCGGTGGCGGCGGCGAACCCCGCATCAGTTCCGTCTGCGGCACCCTGGACGTCGAGCGCGGCGAGAATGTCCTCGATCCGACCGGCTCCAAATACCGTTGCGGTCGTCGCCGCCCGCGCTGCCACCGCGCCTGATGGCGCCGACTGCGCGTAGTCGGCAAGCGAGACATCGATGGGAACCGCCCGACACAATGCCTCGATAAGGCTGGAAAACTGTACCGAGGGCACGCGGTGGGTTGCCACACCCGCGGCCACGGCATCCGCGGCGGCGAGCCGCTCGCCGGTGAGCGCGCAATAAATGCCGATCCTTCCCGGCAGGCGCGGCAGGAAGAAGGTCCCTCCGACGTCGGGAAAGAAGCCGATGCCGACCTCAGGCATGGCGAATGTGAACTTGTCGCCGGCAATGCGGTGAGAGCCATGGACCGAGATGCCCACGCCTCCGCCCATCACGATGCCGTCGATGAGCGCGATGTAGGGCTTGCGGTAGCGTTTGATGCGGGCGTTGAGGGCGTACTCCTCACGAAAAAACCCGAGCATCTCGTCGTAGCGTCCGGCGCGGCCAAGATCGTAAAGCGCGCGCAGATCCCCGCCCGCTGAGAAGGCGCGGGCGTCGTTCGAGACGACGATCACGCGGCTGACTGCGGGATCCGTCTCCCACTGCGCGAGCTGTCGCGTCAGCTCGCGTACCATGGCCAGCGACACCGCGTTGAGCGCGTGCGGCCGATTGAGCGTGATGACTCCCGCCGCGCCCCGTCGCTCGAACAAGAGATCGCCCGACCTCACGCGCTTGCCCACAGATAGACCAGCGTGGCCGCGAGCCCGAGCGCGCTGCGGCCCGCGTGGAGCCTTCCCCACGTCTCGATGAGGTGGCGGCCCTCGGCAACGGCCGCGTCGGGCGAGATTGCCGCGATGCGTTTGTTGATAGGTAAGATGACCAGCAAAGTGTAGGGCCAATTGGCGAAGATCAGCGCCGCGCCAACAAGCGACCGCCAGTCGCGCGTGAACCAGAATGCCAACAATCCGAACAGCGCAGAAGCGAGCGCAAGGCTTGCTTGCATGGCGAAACCGCGCGTGTAGCTCAGCTTCCACTGCGCGAGGAGCGCTTTGTCATCGACGGCAAGTCGCGCCGGCTGTTCCGCGACATTGACGTAGATCGCGGCACCCGTGAACGCGGCCGCCGTCGCGAGCGCCAACTCCTCCGCCATGAAGCTTTCGAGCGCCATGTAAACGCTAGGAGCGCGACGGCCACACGCCCGCGGCGTCCAGCTCCTGCATGGCCTGATCGGTAAACTCAGCCCGCGGCCCGTCCCCGCCGATGACGAACATCAGGATTGATTCCTCGTTGGGGTCGCCCTCTGTAATGTTCTCGAAGCGGCGTATCATGCCCTTGGGGAACGAGACCACGTCAAGCGGATCGAGATCGACGTGTTCCACCTCGCCGTTCTCGTTCTCCCAGCTCGCGCGCCACCGGCCGGTCATCGGGATGAAGGTCTCGTTGGTGTCGTGATTGTGCATCATCGGGCCGCGGCCCGGTTTGGCCCGGCAATAACCGAGATTGAATCCCTCGCTGATTTTGATCGCAGCGAGCGCCGCCGCCTGGTCACCGACCGGCGACGTCAATGCGCCGCCGGCACCTTTGGGCGGCTGAAATCCGATGACATTGTAGAGGGTGCGCTCGCAACCCGGCATCTTGCTGTCGGGCAGCCCGCCGTCGAACCCTTTGAGGTCTTTGAAACGGGCCACGCGCTTGATCATCTCGGCCCGGGACAATGCGATTCTCGGCAGAGTTTCCATCATGTTCCTCCGTGAGTTAGCGCGACTTCTTCATTCAGCTTGTGGTCGTCAATTGCCCAGCAAATCTCTGCTCACGATCACCCGCATCACCTCATTGGTGCCTTCGAGGATCTGATGCACGCGCAGGTCGCGCAAGACGCGCTCGATCGGGTGGTCGCGCAAGTAGCCGTAGCCGCCGTGGAGCTGCAGGCAGCCATTGACCACCTCGAAGCCGGTATCGGTCGCAAGCCGCTTGGCCATAGCCGCGAGCCGCGTAGCGCCACCCTCGCGGCGATCCAGTGCATCCGCGGCGCGATAGAGCATCAGCCGCGCCGCCTCAAGCTCGGTCGCATAGTCGGCGATGCGGAAACCAAGCGCCTGGAAATCCGCGAGCCGGGTGCCGAACTGCTTTCTCTCTTTCATGTGCGCGATGGTGCGCTCGAGACAGAACTGGGCGCCGCCGAGCGAGCAGGCGGCGATATTGAGGCGCCCGCCGTCGAGCCCGCTCATGGCAATCTTGAACCCCTGCCCTTCGGCGCCGACCCGGTTCGCGGCCGGCACGCGACATGCTTCGAATATCACCATGGCGGTCGGCTGCGAGTGCCAGCCGAGTTTCTTTTCCTGCGCGCCGAAGCTGAGCCCCGGCCTTCCGTTCTCGACCAAGAAGCAAGAGATACCGTGCGGCCCTCCCTCCCCGGTGCGCGCCATCACGAGATAGACATCGGAACGCCCGCCCCCCGAAATGAACGCCTTGGTGCCGTCGAGCACGTAGTGATCCTGTTGGCGCTCTGCGCGCGTCTTCAGGCTTGCGGCATCTGAGCCGGAGTCCGGCTCGGTCAGGCAGTAGCTGCCGAACTTCGCCATGCTGCAGAGGTCGGGAAGAAAGCGCTGCCGCAGCTCCTTGGAGCCATAAGCATCAATCATCCACGCGACCATATTGTGGATCGAGAGATAGGCGGCGGTCGAAGGACAGCCCTGCGCCAGTTCTTCGAAGATCAGCACGGCATCAAGTCGCGAGAGCGCGGACCCGCCGACGTCGGCCGCCACATAGATGCCGCCGAAGCCGAGAGCCGCCGCTTGCTGGAGCGCGTCGACAGGGAAGACCTCCTCCTCGTCCCACTGGCGCGCAAACGGCATCATCGCCTTGCGCGCGAAGGCGCGAGCGGTATCCTTAATCGCGCGCTGTTCCTCGGTGAGCTCGAAGTCCATCGTGGCGACCGATAACCGCAGCGGGTTCGACCGTCAATCGACGGACCCTCGTTGCAAAAGTCTCGTGCGGGTGCGGTCCCGGCCGGTTCTCGTTACAAGAGACTTGAACAGCGTGGGGGATTATAGTCGCAGGGGAACGCATACGACGGGGGCCAGGATCATCACAACGTCAGCGAACGTTTCCGCCGTTGCCTCTGCATGGACGCGATGGGGCCAACTCCTCCTCGGCATCATTTGCATGGCGATGATTGCCAACCTGCAATATGGCTGGACGCTGTTCATCAATCCGATCGACGAGAAGTACCACTGGGGCCGGGCGGCCATTCAGGTCGCGTTCACTATTTTCATCGTGAGTGAAACGTGGGCGCAGCCCATTGGGGGCTACTTGATAGACCGCTTCGGCCCAAAGCCCGTGGTTTGCGCCGGCGGAGCCCTGGTCGCCACCGCCTGGGTCATCAATTCCGTCGCCGATTCACTCATCCTGCTTTACCTCGCCGCGGTCATCGCTGGCGTGGGGGCTGGTCCGATCCTGGGCGGCACCGTTGGCAACGCAATGAAGTGGTTCCCGGATCGGCGGGGGCTCGCCGCCGGGCTCACCGCCGCAGGCTTCGGTGCAGGCTCGGCCCTGACCGTTGTGCCGATTGCCAGCACGATCCAATCCCATGGCTACGAGGCTGCCTACCTCTGGTTCGGCTTGGGCCAGGGCATCGTGGTCATGGTTGTCGCGCTGCTGTTGCGCGCGCCCAGGCCAGCCGAGATCGCGGCTCCGATACCGGCAAAGGTAGAGCAAAGCAAACGGGATTACGCGCCTGGGGCCGTACTGAAATCGCTCCCGTTCTGGCTGTTGTACGCGATGTTCGTCATGGTCGGAGCGAGCGGTCTGATGGCAACGGCACAACTTGCTCCCGTCGCCAAGGACTTCGGCATCGATGCCATACCGGTGTCGATGCTAGGGCTGACGATGCCGGCACTAAGCTTCGCGTTGTCGCTGGGACTCGTGCTCAACGGTTTGTCGCGGCCATTCTTCGGCTGGCTGTCCGATCACATCGGCCGTGAGAACACGATGTTCATCGCCTTCGCATTGGAGGGCATTGGCATCTATGCGTTGCTCGTATTCGCCAGCGACCCGCTGTTGTTCGTATTGTTATCGGGACTGGTGTATTTCGCGTGGGGTGAAATCTTCGCGTTGTTCCCGGCGACATGTACCGATATCTACGGCAGGAAGTTCGCGACGGCCAACTACGGCATGCTCTATACGGCCAAGGGAGCGGCCGCTCTCTTGGTCCCGCTAGGCAATGTGCTGACCGCGGCTACCGGAAGCTGGACTGCCATATTCGTAGTGGCAACGGTGCTCAACCTCGTCGCCGCCACACTGGCTTTGGGCGCGCTGAAGCCTCTGCGGATACGAGCAATGGCAAAACAGAGTTTAACGCGAAATCCGGATACATTTGGAACCTCGGCGCCATCGCACTGACTGCGGTCGTCCGCCTGGCTTTCATTCTCGAAAGACAAGGGATCCTGCACCGGTTACGAGGCGTGGACCCACGCCGTCATGCTCGATCCCGCCTACCGGTTGATCATCTCGGCCACCGCGGCCGCGATCGACCTCGGCGTTTGATAAATCTCCTGCACGATGCCCTGTACCGCATCGCCCGAAACCGGATTGATCTCCAATTTCATTCTCTCTGTTTCGGCGAGAAAACCCGCATCATTCATCGTATCCATGAAGGCCTTACGCAGCGCTGTCGCGCGCTCCGCGGGAATACCGGGGGGTGCCAAAAACGGCCGTCCCATTGGCTGGCGGGCAAAGACCAGCTTGAAGATCTGCCGCTGCTCGTCGGTTTTCGCAAAATCCATGATCAGAGGAACATTCGGCAGATCGGCGTGCTTGTCGAGGGACAACTGCACCAACACGTTGATCTTTTTTCCATCCAGCCACGCTTGGTGAGTTGCGATGACGCTCGACCAAGACCAGCCGCATCGTCCCATCACTTCGCCGCGCTCCATTGCCAAGTCGATGTCATTGCCGCCGGGATAGCCCGGAATGATCTTGAACTTGGTCTGCAGCGTGGCATTGAGAACCTTGGGGAATTGATCGGTATCAGCGGCCGGACCCGTTCCTCCGACTGTCAGCTCTTTGTGCACGACGTCCTCAAGCTTGGTGATGCCGCTTGTGTGCCAGGCGACACAGACGCTGACCTCATCGTTCATGCTGCCGATCCAGTTGAACTTGACCGCATCGAACTGAGCCTTTGTGGAGCCGAGCAAGGGATCGAAAGCAGTACCGCGTCCGATCATGCCGAATGCGGTGCCGTCCTTGGGCCCGACGTTGTAGAGCCAGTTGGCGAGCACGAGGCTTCCGGCCCCCGGCATGTTCTTCGGCACGATGGTCGGATTACCGGGAATGAAGCGCCCCATGTGGCGCGCGAGCGCCCGAGCATAGACGTCGTATCCGCCCCCGGCGCTGTACCCGATGTAAAGATCGACGGTCTTGCCCTTGTAGAAGCCCGGCAAAGTTTGTGCATCACCCGGCGAGGGCGGGCAGAGCGCCAAAATCGCAACGGCACCGACAATTGCCCTAACACGCATGTCTTCCTCCCGTACGGCCGTGCGATGACGCTCACGGCAATGGCCGATGTTGCCTCCGACGCGACCCGCGCACCAGACGGCGCCCGGGCGACGCTCGGTCGCAAGCATCGGCATCGGTTTGCTCAGCGGACAAGCCGCCGTTTGATGCAGGGAGCATGGAGCCGCAACCCGGCGAGAGCAACCGGAGGATTCGCCACATTCCGGCGGACCGAGCTGCAGACATGGACCGAGCCGTCCAGCTCGCCGGTCCTACGACGCAAAAGGTTCGGCAGACGTGAGCGGACCCGGCTGGCCCCTCGGTTACTGACAAGCTAAAAAGGACCGTATTCATCCCGGAGCGGTGCAATGGCCATCAAGTACGGCCGTCCGATCGAAACCCGTCTCACCCCAGTCGAGGCCAAGATCAAGCGCAAGGTCGGCCTCGATCTCGCCAAACGCCCCCGCCGCAACCGCAAGGCGGAGTGGGCGCGGCGTCTGGTGCGCCAGCACGAGCTGAGCACGCACGATCTGATCTGGCCGCTGTTCCTGGTCGATGGATCGAACACGCGCGTGCCGGTCGATTCCATGCCGGGCGTCGAACGACTCTCGCTGGACGAGGCCGTGCGCGAGGCTGAGCGCGCCGCCGCGCTCGCGATTCCCTGCCTTGCGCTCTTTCCCTATACCGACCCCAAGCGGCGTGACGAAGACGGTAGCGAAGCGCTAAATCCGGACAATCTGGTCTGTCGCGCAATAAGGGCCATCAAGCAAGCAGTGCCCGAGGTTGGCGTCCTTTGCGACGTGGCGCTCGATCCTTATACCAGCCACGGCCATGACGGCCTGTTGCGTGACGGTGTCATACTCAATGACGAGACCGTTGAAATCTTGGTGCAGCAGGCGCTGGTCGAGGCCGAGGCCGGGTGCGACATCATCGCGCCGTCGGATATGATGGACGGGCGCGTTGGGGCGATCCGCGCGGGTCTCGACCACGCCGGCTTTGCCGACGTCTCGATCATGGCCTACGCGGCCAAATACGCCTCGGCCTTCTACGGTCCGTTCCGCGATGCGGTCGGTTCGGCCGCCACGTTGGTCGGCGACAAGCGCACCTATCAAATGGATCCGGCCAACAGCGACGAGGCGCTGCGCGAAGTCGAGCTCGACATCGCCGAAGGCGCCGACATGGTCATGGTCAAGCCCGGCATGCCCTACCTCGACATTGTACGCCGCGTCACGGACGCCTTCGGCGTACCAACGTTCGCCTATCAGGTATCAGGCGAGTATTCGATGATCACGGCCGCGGCGCAGAACGGCTGGCTCGACGGCGAAAAGGCGATGATGGAGAGCCTGATTGCCTTCAAGCGCGCGGGTGCGTGTGGCGTGCTCACCTATTTCGCGCCGCATGTGGCCGAGGCATTAAAAAGGGCGGGTTAACCCTTTCTCAAACCCTTTCCCGCTGCCCCATCGGCATCCCCTTCATGCTCCAAAAAGTCCCGACCGCTGCCTGATCGCGCGCTGAATGCTATGCACTGCTGGTCGGATCGACGCGCATTCTATATCGTTGGTTGTCTGGGTCCGCGACCACCGTCGTCGCGAATGGGAGGAAACGAGCATGTCGAACGAATCTATTCTCGTGATTTTGTTGGTCGGCTTGATCGCGGGCTGGCTGGCTGGAAAGATCGTAAGCGGCACCGGCTACGGCATCGTTGCCGACATCTGCATCGGTATCATCGGCGCCCTCATCGGAAGCTGGTTGCTACCCCAACTGGGAATCCACCTCGGCGCCGGCATTGTCTCGGCGATCATCGCGGCCACCATCGGTGCCATTATCCTCCTTGTCATTCTCCGGCTGGTCAACCGCGGAGGCCGATGGTGACTCTGCTAGATCTCGCCGATTGAGCGACGTAACGCGGCAATCAGCTCCTTGCTGTGGGTGAGATGGGGTTCTTCGGCGGCGAGGATCGCGCCGAAGCCCCGCTTCTTCAGCGCCAGCACGTCGATTCCATCCGCTTTAGGATCAATGCCTGCCGCGTCGCATACGATATCGATAAGTCGATCAAGCGCATGCAGGCGGCCGAGGAGGTAATCGTTTTCGCGATAGGCGCGCGACAAAAACGCGGCGAAGTGACCGAAACCGATGCCCTTCAAACTCTCAACACCGCCGAAACCTGCAAGTGCATGGGCTTCCTGCGGACTGATGCGATCGATCAGAATTTCGTTGAGCTCGCCGATTTCTCGCGCGAGCGTCATCGGGAATGTCAATACGTCCCAGAACGGAAACCCCAGATAGTTGACGAGCACCTCGCGGCGCGCGTCGGGATGCCATTCGGTGGGATCAAGCGAGGCCAAGAGTTCGTCGAGGTCGCGGGTGCTCGCATTGAGATCGATCTCGGCAGCCAATTGCGCGATCAGCCGGTCGAGCCTGTCGACATGCTGCTGCACGAAACCGGCCGCATAGTCCTCGAGGTGTTTGATTTCTGAGGCCGAAGGCGCGGCCGGAAATAGGTCCGCCGCTAGCTCGTGCACCTCGCGGCTGTAAAACTCGGCAGTCTCCCGGCGCCGCAAATCGTCGAGCCGGCCATAGAACTCACGCTTGAGCCGATCGATGACCAGGGGATCGAGCCCCGTGAAACGGTCCTGATCGACGAGCTGATAAAGCCTATTCTGCCCCTTGATCAAGAAATGGATACGCCGCACGCGGTATTTCACGTCGAAAGCCAGAAGGTATTTCACCCAAGTGGGAAGGTGATCGGCGGTTTGGGACTCGAATTCAAGCGCTTCGCTGTCGGCCCGCTCATAGACAATGCCCTTGCGCAGAGCCCAGGCGTCGATGATTTCGGCCACGACGCGCGACAACGGCGATTGTGCGGGCACGCCCCGTAATTTGACGATCAGCTCCGCGCCGAAGGCGCGTACGGAGGCGAGCTTGAGCCGCACATACGACTGGTAAGCAAATCCGGCATCCCGCGCGACCTGCGAGTTGACCTGCTCGCGCCAGGCGCGGAGCTCCTCGCTGGAAACCCGCCGGTCGAACGTGCTCGTCACGACCTGTGAAACCAGCTCACTGACCTGGGGGCGGGCACTGTCGACGATCGCACGCAGCCGACGCACCTGATCGTTGAATGCGATCACCCGGGTGAGCTCATCGATCACCGGCTGCGAGCTCGGAATGTCGGAGAGCGCACCGCGCAGCGTTGAAAAAAAGCCGGGAACTGCATGCTGGCGCGGCAAACCGGTGGGCGCCGGATGCGGATCGATGTAGACAAGACGGCGATCGACTTCTCGAAAGGCCGGTCGGCCGTGAATTGCCGAGATCGCTTCCTGAAACGGACGGTTGTTGAGTACGGAGCCGTCGAGGAAGGAAACCGTTGTGGGATCGATGCCGGCGCGCAGATGGTTGGGAAAGGATTTGGCGATGAATTCCGCGCGCCGCGGCCAGCTTCCTTGCCTTTGCACCAGCACCTCGTTCATTTCCACGATCCGCGCCGGCGGGAACGCGCCCGGGAACGAGGCCGTGGCGCGCGCGGCAAACGCGAGAGCCGGCGCGTTATCGAGGTCGAAGTCGCTCTCGACCTTGCCGTTCGAATGACGCCTATAGGCAAAGTGCAGGACGATGTGGTGGTCGCGCTCATGAATGAGCGGCGGATCGTGAATCTGTACGAGTTGATGGTAGCCGTAGTAGTCGGTGAGCGTGACGAACAAATCGAGCGATTGGCCGGAGGGAAGCAGCGAGGCGCGCGGACTCTTGGACGCACCCATGGACATCACGGCGTCGTACATCAGGCCGGCCATGACACGCCCGTCGAGCGGCGGCTTGAACCAGCGTGAGCGTACGAACAGCGAAAGCTTCTGCCGCACTTCCATGTCGGTAATCGCGCGGAAGCTGGCGGTGCGCGCCATCGCCCACAGGAGAGGCTGGAGGAACCACTTGCTCCAAGTGCCGGCGCGCGCGTCAGGCGCAAGCAGGACCGCGACGTCCGCGTTCTCGAGCCACAGATTGCGCAGCGCACCCATCGGCAGGTCGTGGCTCAGGGCACGCGCCAACATGGTGCCGTTGATGCCCCCCGCCGAGGCGCCGGCAATGATGTCGACAACCACGCGCATCTCGATGCTGCGGCCGATCTCGCGCAGCAGCTCGAAATAGATGCTCTCGGTGTCGTACTCCGGTTGACTGTGATCGACTCCATCGAGGAAGGATGCTTTTGCCCGCCGAGCACGGTCCGCGATCGCGTGCAATGCGCTCGAGGCGCGCACCAGCTTGAGAATCTCCTTGCTGATGCCGTGCATATAGATGGCGAGCGAAAGGCCGCCGAAGCAGACGAGCGCTATGCGAAGTTCCTTCTCGCGCAAGACTTAGAACCCTCGGTGCGGGCGATTCGCGTGGAAATCATGGAGCAAGAACGCGCCGGTCGGAACCATTTCGTGCCGTCATTCCATCATGGTTGCGGTATCGATCCACATTGGCTGAAAGCCGTCGCCCTCGAGCGCATTGAAGATTTGCGCTCCATGCGCACGATCGCGCGTTTCCACCGTGACGTCGAGCTTGGCGCCCTTGGCCGGCACGTCGAGGAACAGCCGGCGGTGCTCGACTCCGAGGATGTTGGCCCCGAGCTGGCCGAGCCGGGTGGCAATCTGGCCGAGCACGCCCGGCTGGTCGGGGATGGTCAACCGGAACGAGACGATGCGATCCTCGCGCTCGAGCTCCCGCACCATAATGGAAGCGAGGATGCGCGCGTCGATGTTGCCGCCGCACAAGATCAACCCGACCTTGCGCCCACGGAATTTTTCCGGCTTGGCCAACATGGCGGCAAGCCCGGCGGCGCCGGCGCCCTCGGCCATGGTCTTCTGCAGCGTGAGATAGGCGTTGACTGCCTGCTCGAGATGCGCCTCGTCCACCAATACGATCTCCGACACGAGTTCGCGCACGATCGGCAATGCGAGCACGCCCACGTTCTTCACCGCGATGCCCTCAGCTAGCGTCGCACCGCCGAGCGGGCGGTTCTCGCCGTGCAGCGCGTTCCAGAACGAGGGGTAGAGCGCGGCCTCCGCGCCGACGATCTCGATTGCGGGCTTGCGCGCGCGCGCGGCGATCGCATTGCCGGCGATCAGCCCACCACCGCCGATAGGAATCACCAGCGCGTCGAGATCGGGCGCCTCTTCCAGCATTTCCAACGCGATAGTCCCTTGGCCGGCGATCACCAGCGGATCGTCGTAGGGATGGACGAAGGTAAGGCCGCGCTCGCGGGCGATGATCTCGGCGCGAATCTGCGCCTCGGCCACCGATTCGCCTTCCAGCACCACCTCAGCACCATGCGCCTGCGTCGCCTCCACTTTTACGAACGGCGTCGTCAGCGGCATGACGATGGTGGCCGGAATCGCCAGCCGCGCGGCATGATAAGCCACCGCCTGCGCATGGTTGCCGGCCGACATGGCGATGACGCCGCGAGCGCGGGCGGTGGAGGTCAACGATGCAAGCTTGTTGAACGCGCCGCGATCCTTGAATGAATTGGTGACCTGGAGATTCTCGTACTTGACGTGGACCTCCGCGGCGGTCAGCGCGGAAAGCTTGGGCGCCGGCAGCATGGGCGTGCGTAACACCTGGCCCGCGATGGTGCGTCGGGCCGCCTCTACGTCGGCAATGGTGATACTCATGCCTTCAACTCCTACCCGCGCAGGACGCGCGCCGACTTCGTCCAGCGGTGGCCGGTGCGCCAGCGCAGGCTCGACCGCATAGCGCATACGCTCGCATGGTCGAGGTTCCTGTCACAATGGCCGTGCCTCTCGCGCGAAGACCGTCTATGCTCCACTGCACGGCTATGAATCATAGCGACAATGGACAGCGAGGATATTTGCACATGAGCGATGGCGGACCGAGAAAGATCGGTGTGTCGATCGACGTCAAGCCCCATGCCTACGACCCGGTCGTCAACCCGGAACTCTTCGAAGGCGTGTTGGCGCGCCGCTGCATCGCATTCGTGATCGACGTCGTCATCATCGCCATTCCGGTGCTGTTTGCGGCGGCGTTCATTTTCATCGTGGGCCTCCTCACACTCGGCTTGGGCTGGCTGTTGTACTGGCTATTGTCACCTGCTGCCGTGATCTGGGCGATCTGCTATTACGGAATGACGTTCGGCAGCCCGGCATCGGCGACCATTGGAATGCGAGTGATGGATCTCGAAATGCGCACCTGGTACGGCGCGCCCGCCTATTTCGTGCTGGGCGCCGTTCACGCCATCGTCTACTGGATTACGATCTCGTTCCTGACTCCGCTGATTCTTCTCGTCGCCTTGTTCAATCAACGCCGGCGGCTGTTGCACGACATGCTGGTCGGCACGATCGTCATCAACAGTCGCGCTCGCGCCGAGGCTTTGCGCCGCGCCCCCATGCAGCGACAAGGGATTTGACGAAAGGGACCGCTCGCGCGATCCTGGTTGCGAATAAATCGGATGGTACCGGCCCCGACACTGCCGTGACGCAGCACTCGCGCAATACTCCGCAGTTCTATCTTACGGCCCCGTCGCCCTGCCCCTATCTGCCGGGGCGCGAGGAACGCAAGGTGTTTACCCATCTCGTCGGCGAGCGGGCCGCCGAACTCAACGATCTACTCACCCACGGCGGCTTCCGCCGCAGTCAATCGATCGCCTACCGGCCTGCCTGCGAACACTGCCGCGCCTGTGTGTCGGTCAGGGTCGTGGCCGAGGATTTTCGGCCGACGCGGAGCATGCGCCGCATTCTCGACCGTAACCGCGATGTTTTCGGCGAAATGCGGGTTTCGGTGCCGACCGCCGAGCAATATTCGGTATTCCGTTCCTATCTTGACGCGCGCCACCGGGACGGCGGCATGGCCGACATGACGGTGCTCGATTACGCCATCATGGTCGAGGACAGCCACGTCGAAACCCGCGTGGTCGAATACCGGCGGCACCGGGCAGACAGCGAGGGCCGCAGCAACGGGGAGCTGCTCGCAGTCGCCCTCACCGACGTGCTCAGCGACGGGCTTTCGATGGTCTACTCGTTCTTCGATTCCGATGAGGCGTCGCGCTCGCTCGGCACTTTTATGATCCTCGATCACATCACGCGGGCGCGCGAGATGGGGCTTGCCTATGTCTATCTCGGATATTGGGTCGAGGGTTCGCGAAAAATGGGCTACAAGGGCCGGTTCCTGCCGCAGGAGCGGCTCACGCCGCACGGTTGGACGCGGGTGGAAGGGTAAGATCCGGGCGTTGAACCGGAATTCGCTGCCTAGCCGAAGATCTGATCGACGATCAGTTTCACGTTGAGGGCGATGATGAGCAGCGCCGCGAGCGCCGCCAGCATCGTCACCCAGAACGGCGCGACGAGAGCGCCCATCTTGCGCCGATCGGCGGTGAACATCACCAGCGGCACGATCGCAAACGGTAGCTGCAGGCTCAAGACCACCTGGCTGAGGATCAACAGCTTCGCCGTACCCGACTCGCCGTACCAGATGGTGACGGCCGCCGCCGGCACGATCGCGATGGCGCGCGTCACCAACCGGCGCGCCCACGCCGGCAGCCGGATGTCGAGGAAGCCCTCCATCACGATCTGTCCGGACAGCGTGGCGGTGACGGTCGAGTTCATGCCGCAGCACAGCAGCGCAATGCCGAATAGGGTCGGAGCCACGGCCGATCCGAGCAGCGGCGCCAGAAACGAATACGCCTGATCGAGCTCGGCGACGTCGGTCTTCCCCGCTTTGTTGAAGGTCGCAGCGGCAAGGATCAGAATCGAGGCATTGATGAGCAGGGCGAACATCAAGGCGATGGTCGAATCGATCGTGGCAAGGCCGATCGCCTCGCGCTTCTCCGGGACCGTGTCGCCGAAACGTCGCGTCTGCACCACGCCCGAGTGCAGGTAGAGATTGTGCGGCATGACGGTTGCGCCCAGGATGCCGAGCGAGAGATAGAGCATCTCCGGATTGGTGACGATCTCGGTGGTGGGCGCAAAGCCGCGGATGACTGCGCCCCACTCCGGATCGGCCAAGGCGATCTGGATGGCGAAGCAGATCGCGATGATTCCGAGCAGCGTCACGATGAAGGCCTCGATCCAGCGGAAACCGAGGTTTTGCAGCCACAAAATGAGGAATACGTCGAGGGCGGTCAGGATGACGCCGATTTCCAGCGGGATGCCGAACAGAAGGTTGAGCCCGATCGCTGTGCCGATCACCTCGGCGAGATCGGTGGCACAGATCGCGATCTCGGCGGCCAGCCACAACGACCACGACACCGGGCGCGGAAAGGCGTCACGACAGGCCTGCGCGAGATCGCGGCCGGCGCCAATCCCCAACCGGGCGCACAAAGACTGCAACAGGATCGCGATCAGGTTGGACAGCAGCGCGATCGTCAGCAGCGCGTAACCGAACTTCGACCCGCCCGCGAGGGAGGTGGCCCAATTGCCCGGATCCATGTATCCGACGGCGACCAGATAACCGGGTCCGAGAAAGGCCAGTAGCTTCCTCCACAGCGGTCCATGCGGCCGCGTGGGGATCGAGCCGAAGACTTCGGAGAGCGAGGGCGCCCTTCGGCCGCGCCGCCAGCCGGTTTCGACATGAATGGGGACGGAAGACGATCGCTTCTGCTGCACGGATGAGACGGCCATGCTGAATCCTGTTTCCACGTGCATAGCCTTGTTGCAAATAATTTGCAATTGCACTCCCAGGCGCGGGAACAGGCAGGCCTCGCTCCGCGGCGTCTTGGCCAATGGGAACAATTGATTAGCCGAGCGATTGAGGGGCCGCAGCGATCCATGACCTGCTCCACTCCCATCCTCAAGTCAGCGCGCGCGAGCTTGCGCATTGGCGGCTACGCGATTCTGGCATTGACGCTCGGCGCAGCGTCATCCTTCGCAGCCGAGGGCGGCAAGGGCGGTCCCTCCGAGGTCATCTTTCTCACCCAGCTCATCACGTTGATGGTCGTCGGACGCCTTTTGGGCGAGCTCATGAATCGCATCGGGCAGCCGTCGGTGATGGGCATGTTGCTTGGCGGCATCGTGCTCGGACCATCGGTGTTGGGGGTGCTGTGGCCGGACTTGCAGCACGCCGTCTTTCCGAGCACGCCTGAGCAGAAAGCCATGCTCGACGGCGTCTCCCAATTCGGCATTCTCTTGCTGCTGTTGCTGACGGGGATGGAGACCGACCTCAAGCTCGTGCGAACGGTAGGCAGGGCGGCGCTGAGCATCTCGGTCACCGGTGTCGCCGTCCCCTTCATTTGCGGCTTCATCCTCGGCCAATTGCTGCCGGATTCGCTGCTTCCGCATCCCGACCACCGTCTGCTCACCTCCTTATTCCTCGGTACCGCGTTGTCCATTTCCTCGATCAAGATCGTGGCGGCGATCGTGCGCGAAATGGGCTTCACCCGCCGCAACCTCGGACAGATCATCGTTGCCTCGGCGATCTGCGAAGACTCGATCGGCTGGGTGATCATCGCCATCATCTTCGGCCTCGCTCAAGCCGGCACTATCGACCTCGTGAGCGTCGCCAAGAGCGTGCTGGGGACCGCCGTTTTCCTGATCGCAAGCTTCACCGTCGGGCGGCGGATCGTCTATTTCCTGATCCGCTGGACGAACGACAACTTCGAAAGCGATTTCCCCGTCGTTACGACCATCCTCGTGATTATGGGGGCTATGGCGCTGACGACACATTTCATCGGCGTGCACACGGTGCTGGGTGCTTTCGTGGCCGGCGTGTTGATCGGCGAATCGCCGATTCTCAGCAAGCACATCGACGAGCAGCTGCGCGGGCTCATTCTCGCGTTCTTCATGCCGGTGTTCTTCGGCATTGCCGGATTGTCGGCCGATCTCACCGTCCTCAAGCAGCCCGACCTGTTGCTCATGACCATCGGCGTGATCGCGATCGCGAGCTTCGGCAAATTCGCCGGCGCGTTCATCGGCGGTGAAATTGGCGGCCTGACGCGGCGCGAAGCCTTCGCACTCGCTTGTGGCATGAACGCGCGCGGCTCGACCGAGGTGATCATCGCCACCGTCGGATTGTCGATAGGCGCGCTCAGCCAGGATCTCTTCACCATGATCGTGACCATGGCGGTAGCAACCACCATGGCCATGCCGCCGATGCTGCGCTGGGCGTTGCGGCGCGTGCCGATGCGCAAAGCGGAGAAGCAGCGGCTGGAGCGCGAGGAGTTCGAGTCACGCGGCTTCGTTTCGAATCTCGAGCGCCTGCTGCTCGCGGTGGACGAGAGTCCCAACGGCAAGTTTGCGGCCACACTCGCAGGGCTCTTGGCCGGCCCCCGCCGCATTCCGGTAACGGTCCTGTCGCTAGCGGAGCGGAGCAAATCCAGCCCCAGCGACGAACCGGACAAACCGCTGGCCGGCAGTCACCTTGAAGCCACCATCAAGGCGGCCGCCGATGACAGCAAGCCGTCACAAAAGGGCGCCGACGAGACCGAGCCGGCAGACGTGACGATCGTCAAGCATGACGCTCCGACGGACGAGGCGGTCGCGAAAGAGGCGAAAAAAGGATATGACCTTCTCGTCGTAGGCATCGACAAGACGCGCAGCAAGGGCAGCTTTGATGAGGGCATCAGCCGCATCGCCTCGGCTTTCGAAGGGCCGCTCGCCATCGTGGCCGGGCATGCCGATCGCCTGAGCGAGCCGCAGCGAAGTCCTGCGCATATCCTCGTACCGGTTACCGGAAACGAGGTATCGCGCCGTGCCGCCGACGTCGCAATGGCCATCGCAAGCGCCTGCGACTGCCCCGTCACGGCGCTCTACGTCGCCACGAGCGGCGCAAACAATGGACACAAGGGTCGTGTTTTCCGCGCCCGCCGGCAGGAGCAGGCGATCATGAAGGATATGGTCGGAATGGCCGACCATTACGACGTGACTGCAAAAACCGCCGTGCGCTCCGATCTTGCGCCGCGCGACGCGATCCTCGAGCAAGCGAACAAAGGAGCCCACGATTTGATCGTCATGGGCGTGAGCCGCCGTCCGGGGGACAAGCTGTTCTTCGGCGACACCGCGGCGGCCGTGCTCGAAAAGGCGCCAGTGTCGATTGTATTCATCGCGAGCTAAAGCGCCTCGGCCGGCACATGCTCAACCGATGGCATTGCCCGCGGAAGAGCCGCCTCTCAGGTTGATCGCCGACAAAAATTCCTGGCGAGTTGCCGCCTTGGTCCGGAAGGTTCCCAGCATGCAGCTGGTGACCATGCTGACGTCGGGCTTGTGCACGCCTCGGGTGGTCATGCACTGGTGCGCGGCTTCCACCACCACGCCGACCCCGAAGGGCTTAAGCACGCTGTCCAAACACGCGGCGATTTCGGCCGTCATCTTCTCCTGCACCTGAAGCCGCTTCGAGTACACGTCGACCAGACGGACGAGCTTGGAAATTCCAACCACCCGCTGGCGCGGAAGATAGCCGACGTGAACGCGACCGATGATCGGCGCGATGTGATGCTCGCAGTGCGATTCAAACCGTATGTCGCGCAGCAGCACGATTTCGTCGTAGCCGGCGACCTCTTCAAAGGTGCGCCTCAAATACTCGCGCGGATCCTCGAAATAACCTGCAAACCACTCCTCATATGCACGCGCAACCCGAGCGGGTGTTCCGCGTAGCCCTTCGCGATCGGGATCGTCGCCGGCCCAGCGAATGAGCGTACGCACCGCGTCTTCCGCCTCCACGCGCGAAGGCCGAGCCAGGGTTTGTCTGGATGCTCGTTTCTTTAGGCGATGATTGAGTTTTACGATCTTGTCCATCTGATTTCCAATATCTCGCACTCTGCAACCATAGGGCAACGTGTTGGTTCCGTCGACGGTGCGCGGCTTTTCCACGAGCGCGCGGCCGCGCAAGGGAAGCCTACCTCCCCTCCCCGTTCCCGTTCGCGCGTAATTGGCTAAAAGTATTGGTGCGGGGAAAGCCCTTCGGCGCCAATCGTCCGGCATCGGCGCGATTGCCGCGCCAATCCGCGAGCTCCTCGAGCATGAGCGAGAAGGCGCGGCCCGCAGTGTCGGTCCACGACAGCCCTTCCTCTGCCTTGAACGTCTTGATGTCGCTAAGGCCACCATCCTTGTAGCGCTGCAGCCGCACGCCGCGTCCGCGCGCCATCTCGGGCGCCTGATCGAGCGCAAAAATCAGCATCTTGCGGTTCTCGCCGATCGAGGCGACCAGCTCTCCCGTCACGATCGCGACCGCCCGCGCCGCGTCCGGCGACGCGACGTTGAGCACCTGTTTCCCCTTGCGGGTATTGGCTAGGCATTCCTCCTCGGCGACGACGAAGCCGCGCCCTTTTGCGCTTGCCAGGAGAAACTTGCGCCCGCCCTGGTGGCGGAAAACAGCCACGACGTCCGCCTCCTGCTCCAGATCGATGAACAGCCGGATCGGCTCGCCATGACCGCGGCCACCCGGCAGCTTCGCCGCGTCGAGGGTGTAGAACCGCCCATTGCTGGCGAACACCAAGCATTTCGATGTGGTCTCGGCCGCAAACGCGAATTTCGGCCCGTCGTCGGCCTTGAAGGCGATGCTCGACAAATCATTTATCGTGCCCCGCAGCGCACGGATCCAGCCCTTCTCCGATACGACCACGGTGATCGGCTCGCGTTCGACCAGCGCCTGCTCGATCGCCGCCTCGTCGTGCTCCGGCGCCTCCGCAAACGTAGTGCGGCGTTTGCCCAATGCCGTTTTC
>CBFGVM010000005.1:0-32468 GCA_965652015.1 uncultured Alphaproteobacteria bacterium | reverse complement strand
TCGTGAGCTTCGTGCCCGGCACCAGCGTCGGCCCGACGCCATTCACGGTGCGGATATCCGCCGGAGCCTGACTTTCCGGCACCGTCAGGTACATGGCGGTCACGCCGGTATCCATCAGCAGGCTCCCGCAAGCGCTCGGCTTTGCGCCATTGACCGAGATACAGGCGCGCGTCGCGGTCCAGCCTCGGCCGTCCGACGCAGGGGCTAGCTTCACGTACGAGAAATCCCCCTGCGTATTGGCCGCGGTCAGCCCAACGTGCACCCCCCGTCGGGTGATGATATAGCCACGCCGGATGCGCTCCCCATTGACGGAGTCGCCGTTGAGCTTGGCAATGTTCAGGAATGGGTTCTTCTGGGGTCCGGTTTGCGCATCGCTCGGGCGGCCGAATCCTATGCCCAGCATCGAAACCCGGCGTGGCGCTTCGTTCGGTGTGCACCGCCGCGCGCGCTCCGTGCACGCGATGCGGGTGACGGCGAGGACCGCAATAGGCGCGGTGGTGATGCGTGTTCCGTCACCGCCCGTGATGGTCATCGGCGTGACGACCCATTGCCCGATCATGATGCGGCCGGAACTGGAATAGGTGAGCTCGCCCGCTCCGAGCGATTGCAGGGTGGCGATGTTCGGGATCTTGTCCGCGGAGACGACCACGCCGGTCGAACCGGTGTCCATGACGGCATCGTAGCTGCCTCCCCCAAACGAGATGCGCAGACGGGGCACGGCGGTGATGTTGCCGCCTGGACCGGGCGCGTTCACGTAAGGCAGGTAAACGCCTTGGCTGTAATCGTCATATCTGCCGGGCGAGCCAGCGAAGGCGGGCGCGATGCCGAGCAGCACGATCATCGCGGCCCGGATCACAAGCGGAATTCGCACGCTCGATCTCAATGCCAATATGGCGGATAGCCGGAATGACGGTCTTCGGCTTCGAGCAGGCGCAGCATCGCCGGCCATTCCAGCACGCCGTAGGGACGGCGCGTGCCAGGTTGATAGAGGTGCGCGGTATGCGCGAGCACGTTTTCGCCGGGCATGACCAGCTCGGTGCGCGCCGCCATGGCATCGACCTGCGAGCGGCACGATAATTCCAGCTGATACATGGTGTTGAACGCCTGCTGGATGGTCGCCCCGCAGGTGAGCAGGCCATGGTTGCGCATGATGAGCGCATCGTGGGCACCGAGACCCTCGACGATGCGATCGCGCTCGTCGAGCTCCACCGCCGGCCCCTCGTAGTCGTGGTAGCCGATATGGCCGACGAAGCGGATCGCCGTCTGTGACAGCGGCAAGAGTCCGCATTTCATCGCCGATACCGCGATGCCGGCACGCGTGTGGGTGTGCAGCACGCAGGCAACGTCCGGCCGCGCCTTGTGGATCGCACCGTGGATGATGTAACCCGATTTGTTGATCCCGTAATCGGTATCGGGCTTCCAGATGATCTCGCCCTCGACGTCGATCTTCGCCAGGCTCGAGGCGGTGATCTCCTTGTACAGCATGCCGTAAAGATTGATCAGCAGGTGGTCCTTGCTGCCGGGGATGCGCGCGGTGATGTGGTTGTAGATGAGGTCGGTCATCCCGTATTTGTCGACCAGGCGGTAGCAGGCGGCGAGATCAACGCGCGTTTGCCACTCCGCGGGCGAGACCTCCGCACGGATCGACTTGAAGTCGGTCGTGTAATTCATGGATAGTTCCTGCTTTCCGCTCGGGCCTGCGCAGCATAGCGCCGCCTCAAGGTCAAGAGAAGCAAGGGAGGAGCCGCCGTGCCGATCGGCGATATCCTGCGCAACAACGTCAAGGACAAGCTTGCGCGGGACGAGGTGGTGGCGTCGATCACGGTGCGGCTCGTGCGCAACGTCGAGATCGCCCGCATCGCCCGCACCGCCGGGTTCGATACCCTTTATGTCGATCTCGAACACTCGAGTTTCTCGCTCGACACCTGCGGCCAGATCTGCATGGCGGCGCTCGAGGCCGGGATCGCGCCGTTCGTGCGGGTTCCTGCCAACACACCGGAATACATCTCGCGGGTGCTTGCGGGCGGAGCGCTCGGCGTGATCGCCCCGCACATCCGCTCGGCGGACGAGGCCAAGGCCGTCGTGCGGGCGGCCAAATTTCCTCCGCTCGGCGAGCGATCGAACGCCGGCGGGCTACCGCACCTTCATTTCCGCGCATTTCCGGTGGCGGAGGCCTATGCCGCGCTCAACGATGCCACCATGGTCGTCGTGCAGTTCGAGAGTGCCGCGGCGCTCGCCCAAGCCGAGGAGATCGTGGCGGTGGACGGCGTCGACATGGTGCTGGTCGGTCTCAACGACCTGCTGGCGGATTGGGGGATACCCGGCGAATACGACCATCCGCGGGTACGCGAGGCCTATGCCAAGACCATCGCCGCCTGTCGCCGGCGCGGCAAGCACTGCGGCGTCGGCGGGCTCGCCACGCGTCCCGATCTAGTGGCCGAGTTCGTGAAACTGGGCGCGCGCTATGTGTCGACCGGCACCGACCTCGCTTTTCTTCTTAGCGCCTGCACTGCCCGCGCAAGGCAGGTCAAGGAGATCAAGCTCTGATATCGGCGCCGGGCCAATCAACGCCGTTCGCGTCCCTGCCGAGGCCGGCGCCGCGTCGCCCGGCGGCTGCTCATCGCCCATGGCGTGCCTCAGTGTGTCGCTGGACCCGTGCAACGCGCGAGAGAGCATGTGGACATTCTGGCGCAGCCAGACGCGCAACACCGTCACGTCCGGGCGTGATATGCCGATGGTGCAAAACGATGGTCGGACCAGGTATCGTGGCCAGCGGAAGGCCGGGTTCCGACGACGTCGCATGACGCCGTTCAGGACGATGAGTTCCCGGGAGACGCAAGCTATGCCGAGATTGCATGCAATGCCGCTCACGGCCGCCAGCCTGTTGCTGGCGCTTACGACAGCGGTCGCCGCTCAAGACTACCCGAACAAACCGGTGCGGCTCATCATCCCGTTCCCGCCCGGCGGCAGCAACGACGTGGTCGGGCGCTTGATCGCCACGCATCTGGGCGAGCGGCTCGGCAAGCAGGTCGTGGTGGACAACCGCGCCGGCGCCGGCGGGGTCGTCGGCACCGAGCTTGCAGCGAACGCGCCGCACGACGGCTACACGATCCAGATCGTATCGATCGCGCACGCGGTCAATCCTTGGCTCTACAAGCTGCCTTACGATCCGATTAAATCCTTCACGCCGATCTCGATCCTCGCCAGCGGCCCGAACGTGGTCACCGTCCATCCCAGCCTGCCGGTGAATTCGATCAAGGACCTGGTCGCGCTCGCCAAACAAAAACCGGGCGAGCTGCAATATGCGTCGGCCGGCGTCGGCAGCTTCCAGCATCTCGGCGGCGAGCTGTTCAAGCTGGAGGCCGGCGTCAACATGCTACACGTGCCGTTCAAGGGTGGCGGCCCGGCGATGATCGACGTGATCGGCGGCCACACCAAGGTGCTGTTCAGCTCGCTCGTTCAGACCACGCCGCACATCCGCTCCGGCAAGCTCAAGGCGCTCGGCGTCGGGGGCAGCAAGCGCAACCCGGTCCTTCCCGATGTTCCGACCGTGGCGGAGGCCGGCGTGCCGACCTACGAAGCCGTCAACTGGTGGGGCCTTGTGGCCCCCGCCGGCACACCCGCGCCCATCATCGAGCGGCTGCACAAGGCAGTGCAGGAGGTGCAGACCTCCCCCGAAGTGCAAAAGCAGTTCGCATCCGAGGGCGCCGAGATCGTGCGAACGAGCCCGGCCGAGTTCGCTGCGTTCATGGCGAAGGAAATGACCAAATGGGAGCGCGTGGTGAAGGAGGGCGGCATCAAGGCGGAGTGACGTGAGATCAACTTCGGGAACCGCAACCATGGCAAGCATGTTCTCACTGCTGCTCAAGACCGCGGGTCTCTTGCTGGCGCTGACGACGGCAGTCGCGGCGCAAGAGTATCCGAGCAAGCCGGTTCGGATCATCGTTCCGTTCCCGCCCGGCGGCGTCAATGACACCGTCGGCCGCATGATCGCCGCGCAGCTCAGCGAACGGCTGGGCAAGCAATTCGTCGTGGACAACCGCAGCGGCGCGGCCGGCGTCGTCGGCACCGAGCTTGCGGCGAACGCGCCCAAGGACGGCTACACGCTGCTCATCGTGTCGCTTGTGAACGCGGTCAATCCCTGGCTCTACAAGCTGCCGTACGATCCGGTCGAATCCTTCACCCCGATTGCCTTCCTCGCTGCCGCCCCGAACGTGCTCGTCGTTAACCCGGAGCTTCCGGTCAAATCGGTCAAAGAGCTGGTCGCGCTCGCCAAGGGCAAGCCGGGACAACTGCAATATGCCTCGGCGGGTGTCGGCAGCTTCATGCATTTGGGCGGCGAGCTGTTCAAGCTCACAGCCGGCGTCGATATCCTGCACGTGCCGTTCAAGGGCGGGGGCCCGGCGATAATCGACGTCGTCGGCGGCCACACCAAGATAGCGTTCGCCACGACGATTACGACGACGCCGCATATCCGCTCGGGCAAGCTCAGGGCGCTTGGGGTCGGCGGGACGAGCCGCAGCCCGGTGCTCCCGGACGTTCCGACGATCGCCGAAGCCGGAGTGCCGGGCTACGAAGTTGCCAATTGGATCGGCATCGTGGCGCCTGCCGGCACGCCAGCAGCCATCGTCGCGAAGGTGCACGGGGAGATCTTGGCGATCCAGGACTCGCCCGAGGTCCAGAAGCAGCTCTCCTCCCAGGGAGCGGAGGTGATGCGGATGAGCTCGCGCGAGTTCGGCGACTTCATGGTGAAGGAAATGGGCAAATGGGAGCGGGTCGTGAAGGAGGGCAGCATCAAGGCGGATTAGCGGGTGGTGGGCGACTCTCTCTGCTGTCCATAGCCCGCGAAAGGGGCGATCCCGTAAACATCGCCGCTGGCATAGGGGGCGGCCGTGCCTCCCTTTCCGCGTCGGGAGTGACTGGATGTCCGGCCGCAAGTCGGCTGTTGCCGGCTTGCGCGCCCAAAATGCCGATCTCGGGTAAACCCGAAATCGGCGCGCGGGCATGACAGCGCTGACGGCGCCCATCGCGTTCGATCATTCGGCATAGAGCTGTCGATGAAGCTCTCCTACAACAAAGACCTCTGGGCCGGCGCGATGTTGATCGCAACCGGCGCGGCGACCGTGATCATCGCCCGCAACTATGCCTTCGGCACCACGTTGCGCATGGGGCCCGGCTATTTTCCGACGGTGCTGGGCGGGATCCTGATTCTGTTCGGGCTCTATCTCGTGGTCTCGGGGCTTCGCAGCACCGATGAGATCCAGGGCTCGTGGCCGCTACGCGCGATGATCGTGCTGCCGCTCGCCTTGGTGTTGTTCGGCGTGCTGATGACGCATGCCGGCTTCCTGCCCGCGCTGTTGGTGCTGATCTTCGGCTCCGCGCTGGCCGGCCCGCAGTTCAGGCTCGTCGAAGTGCTGTTGTTGGCGGCGGCGCTGAGCGTGGTTTCGGTCGCCCTGTTCGTCTGGGGGCTCGGCCTGCCTTATCCGCTCATTGCCGACTATTGACGACCTCATGGACCTGTTCGGCAACCTATTTTTCGGCTTCGGCGTCGCGCTCACACTGCAGAATTTGCTCTACTGCTTCATCGGCGTGCTGGTGGGCACCCTCATCGGCGTACTGCCGGGCATCGGCCCGCTCGGCACGATCGCGATGCTGATGCCGATCACCTTCGGCGTCTCCCCGGTCGGTGCGTTGATCATGCTCGCTGGCATTTATTACGGCGCGCAATATGGCGGCTCGACCACCGCCATCCTGGTGAACTTGCCCGGCGAAACCGCCGCCGTGGTTACCTGCATCGACGGCTACCAGATGGCGCGGCAGGGACGCGCCGGTCCGGCGCTTGCGGTCGCGGCAATCGGCTCGTTCTTCGCCGGCACCGTGGGCACGCTGCTGATCGCGCTGTTCGGGCCGCCGCTGGCGGAGCTAGCGCTCAAGTTCGCCGCGCCGGAATATTTTTCGCTGATGCTGATGAGTCTGGTCGCCGCGGCCGTGCTGGCCCAGGGCGATATGATCAAATCGCTCGCCATGGTCGCGATGGGGCTCTTGCTCGGCATCGTCGGCACCGACGTGAACACGGGCGCTCAGCGCTTCAGCCTCGGCATCACCGAGCTCACCGACGGCATCGGCTTCATCGTGATCGCCGTGGGCGTGTTCGCGGTCGGGGAGATCATCAACAATCTCGGCGCAACGTCCGAGCGGGTGCTGTTCACCTCCAAGGTGAGGAACCTGTTTCCGTCGAGAGAGGATTTGAAGCGCTCGCTTGGCCCTATCCTGCGCGGGACCGCAATTGGCGCATTCTTCGGCGTGCTGCCCGGCACCGGTCCGGCGATCGCCTCGTTCTCCTCCTATGTGGTCGAGAAAAAGATCGCGCAGGATCCGTCACGCTTCGGCCGGGGCGCCATCGAGGGCGTGGCCGGACCCGAATCCGCCAACAACGCGGACGCCCAGTGCAAGTTCATCCCGATGCTCACGCTCGGACTTCCCGCGAGCGGCGTCATGGCGCTGATGCTCGGCGCCCTCACCATCCACGGCATCCAGCCCGGCCCGGAAGTGATGACCATGCGGCCCGAGCTGTTCTGGGGGCTGATCGCCAGCATGTGGATCGGCAACCTGATGCTGGTGGTGCTCAACCTTCCGATGATCGGCCTGTGGGTGAAGCTGCTCGCCGTTCCCTACAGGCTGCTGTTTCCTGCGATCATGGCGTTCTCCGCAATCGGCATCTACAGCGTCAACAATTCCTCCTTCGAGATTTATCTTACCGCCCTGTTCGGCATCCTCGGCTTCGTCTGGCTGAAGCTTGGATTTCCGCTGGCGCCGATGCTGCTCGGCTTCGTGCTCGGGCCGATGGTCGAGGAGCACCTGCGGCGGGCCATGCTGATGTCGGGCGGCGACCCGTCGGTGTTCATCAGGCGGCCGATCAGTCTCGCCTTCCTCATTGCGACCGTGCTGATCCTGATCGTGATGGTGGCACCGGCAGTGCGCAAGCGGCGCCAGGAGATTACCGATTGAGTGGCGCGCGAATCGCGCGCTGGGCGGCGCCGCGGTCTCACTCCGGCTTCACGCCCGATTGATGGTCTACAGATACTTGCCGCTTTCCGCCTGCACGAAGGCGGGGGAGTTGATCGATCGTGAGCGGAACAAGGTCGAAATGTCAGCCTCGGTCGCAACCAGCGGCCCGAGAATTTTCAGAGATCGCCTAACGGGTTCCGGGCGCAGAGACCGTAGCGATGCAGATCGGTGCCATGCACGTCGAGCCAAACCTTGGCGCGATCGAGTTCCGGATAGAGACGCTTCACCAGCCGCCAAAACCGCAGCGAATGATTGAGTTCCACCAGATGGCAGACCTCGTGCGCGGCAAGGTAGTCGAGCACGAATGAGGGCGCGAGAATGAGCCGCCAGGAGAAGGACAATACGCCCGCATTCGAACACGAACCCCAGCGGCTCGACTGGTCGCGGACGCAAATGCGCTTGATGCGAACCCCGAGCTTGTCGGCGTAACGGCGGCTCGCGGCCTCGAGGTCGCGCTGGGCCTCGCGCTTGAGGAAGTCGCTGACGCGGCGGTCGACGTGCGGCGGTTCGCCCGCGACGCAGAGCAGCCGGCTGCCATTTGCGTCGATCTCGGTCCAAACGGTTCCGCGCACGCCGCGGCGGTTGACGATGCGATGCGGCTCACCGCGCAGCGGCACGTCCACGCCATGCGCGAAAGGCGCCACCTCCGGCAGCCGCTTGAGCCGCGCGGCGATCCAGCCGCCGTGCTTCTGCGCGAATTCTTTTGCTTCCTTGACGCTGCCGCGCGGCGGCATGGTGAGGATCACTTCGCGTGCGGCAGCATCGATGCGCAACGTGTAGCGACGCGCTTGGCGATGACGGCGCAGGCGCACGAGATAGATCGCTTGCTCGAAAACAACTTGGACGACCGAAGGCTCGCTTGGACGGCGATAGAGCAACGCGCGAAGCGACATGGATCCACCCTGCAGCGACCCCGGGCGAAATACTGCCATAGCCGCAAGAAGTCGCAGCACGACGGGCGACAAATAAAGGCACTTCCCCTAGATCAGGGGCTGGGGACGATCTATTCACCACAACATCTTGGGCTGCCCAAGAATTGAATTCGTTTTCAGTTTTTCTATGACGTCCGGTATCCACGGACCCCTCGGGTCCGTGGATTTCCAGGCCGCGCTGGCAGGTCAAATCACGCTGAGCATCAAGGGCTTAGCAGCGGTGGGCCGGAAACCGCGCGTGACGAATCACGCAAAAGGCGTGGCGGAACGGGCCTTCCTGCAACATTGCGGCAGAGAAACCTTGCCCGGCGGGCCTACTCGTTGGCGGCGCTCACCAGCGCGGGTGGAGCGGCGCTCGTGCGCAATGCTGGCGCACCGACTTTTCTCGGCGGGCGGCGAGCGGCGTCGCGTGCAACTGCCGCATTGTTCGAGAGCACGAAGTCCGCAACGCGGGGCACGATCTCGGCGCGAAAACGCGAGCCGTTGAATACGCCATAATGACCCACCGCGGGCTGCAGCCAATGCGCCTTGCGCTCCGGCGGGATGTTGACGCACAGGCGATGCGCCGCCTCGGTCTGGCCGACGCCGGAAATGTCGTCGTTCTCGCCTTCCACCGTGAGCAGGGCGACGCGACGAATTTTCGCCGGATCGACGCGAACGCCGCGATGGGTCATCTCGCCCTTGGGCAAGGCGTGACGCACGAACACGGTCTCGACCGTCTGCAGATAGAACTCGGCGGCCAAATCCATGACCGCGAGATATTCATCGTAGAACTCGCGATGCTTCTGCGCGGAGTCTCCGTCGCCCTCCACGAGGTGCTGGAACAGCTTGCGGTGCGCCTCGATGTGCCGATCGAGATTCATGCTGACGAAGCCGTGCAGTTGGAAAAACCCCGGATAAACGTCGCGCATGAATCCCGGATTTGGAAACGGCACTTTGGTAATGACGTTGCGGCGGAACCAGTCGACGCCACGCCTTTCGGCATGGATATTCACCTCAGTCGGGTTTACCCGCGTATCGATCGGGCCGCCCATCAGCACCATTGAATGCGGCACGTAGGGGTCGTTCTCGGCTTCCATGCGCGCGACCGCAGCGAGAACCGGTACCGAGGGCTGGCACACTGCGAGGATGTGCACGTCGCCGCCGAGCAGATGCAACATCGAAATCAAGTAGTCGATGTAGTCGTCGAGATCGAAGCCGCCCTCCGAGACCGGGACCATCCGCGCGTCCACCCACTCCGTCAGGTAAACGTCGTGGTTCGGCAAAAAGCCCTCGACGGTGCCGCGCAGCAGCGTCGGATAATGCCCCGACAGCGGTGCGACGATGAGTAGGCGCGGCTGCGGGCGGCGCGGCGCGCGCTCGAAGGCGCGCTCGAAGTGCAGGAGCCGACAGAACGGACGTTGCCAAAGTGTAGAGATACGCACCGGGACGTGCTCGCCGCCGACGATGGTCGACGCGACATTCCATTCCGGCTTGCCGTAACGCCGGGTCGAGCGCTCGAAGAGCTCGAGGCCGGCGGCCATCGTCTTGCCGAAGGCGGTATAGGATAGGGGGTTGGCGGGGTTGCGATAGAACAGACGTGCGGCGTCGGCGAAGGCACGCGAGGGATTGAGCGCGGCCTGGCTCAACTCGTAGAGCCAATAGGCCGGTGCCGCATACATCGGGCCAGTGTCGCCCGCTGCGACCGGCGCGCCGCCGAATTCGCCAATCGCCATTTTCCCAGCCCTCAGCGGCTTTTGCCGCACTGCAGCATACTGTCGCGAATCTGACATATAGTCAACGTCTCCGGCGGGTTATCCACGCGCCACCGAGACATATAAGCATTCAAGGCCGCTGGTGGTTTCGCGCCGCAGCAAGGCTGGCATGATAAAACCAGCGGACACGGGTGCCGCTATTCGCCGGTCTGCAGCAGCGAGCCCGCCCGGCGCGCGCTCTTGAGCAGTTGCAAAAATGCGAACACGCCGGCGGCGAAATAGAGCGCGTTGAGTGCGAAGGCCTCGACCATCAGATCGGCACGCACCACGTGCTCCATGAGCAGCGCCCGCATCCCTTCGAACACGTAAGTGGGCGGCAGCATCCAGGCAATCAGTTGCAGCCAATCCGGCAGCACGCTGACGGGGTAATAGACGCACGTGAGCGGCATGAGCACGAACATGAGCGTCCAGGCGAGCGATTCCGCACCCATGCCGTTGCGCAACAGCACGCCCGCGACAACGATGCCCACGGCCCAGCTCGTGAGGATCAGATTCACGAAGAACGCCGCGAGCGCCAGACCGAGGCTGTAAACGTTGAACCCGAAGAAGGCGATCGCCAGGAACGTCACCGGCACCATGCCGATGGCGAGGCGGATAAGGCTCATGATCATCAACGCGCAAACGAATTCGATCGGACGTAGCGGGCTGATCATCAGATTGGTCAAGTTGCGCGACCACATTTCTTCGAGAAAAGACACGGAGAAGCCGAGCTGGCCGCGAAACAGCACGTCCCACATCAGCACGGCGGCGATGAAAACGCCGCTGGCGCGGGCGAAGAAGCCCGAATGCTGGGAAATGTAGAACTGCAGGAATCCCCAGACGAAGAGCTGTACCGCCGGCCAATAGATCAGCTCGAGAAGCCTGGTCCAGGACGAGCGCAACAGATAAAGATAACGCAGCACCATGGCCCCGACGCGGTGCGGCGCCACGGCGATGGCGCTGGTCGAAGGCGTGCTCATTGTGCGGCCTCGCGCGCCTCGCCGCGCCCGCGCGCGACATCGAGAAACACCTCCTCCAGCGTTCGGCGACCATAGCGGACGAGCAGCCGCTGCGGGGTGTCGTCGTCCTCGATGCGCCCGCGCTTCATGATGATGACGCGCTCGCACAGGCGCTCGACCTCGGCCATGTTGTGGGAGGCGAGCAAGACGGTTGCGCCGCGCTCTTTGCGAAACCGCTCGAGGTGGGCGCGCACCCAGTCGGCGGTATCGGGGTCGAGCGAGGCGGTGGGCTCGTCAAGAAGAAGAACTCGAGGGGAATTGATCAGCGCCTTGGCGAGCGCGACACGGGTTTTCTGCCCCGCTGAAAGCTTGCCGGTCGGCCGGTCGAGAAACTCCGTCAGGTCGAGCTCTCGCGCCAGCGAGGCTATGCGGCCGCTGAGATCCTCCACTGCATAGAGCTGCCCGAAAACTTTGAGGTTCTGTCGCACCGTCAGACGATGCGGCATGTCCACATACGGGCTCTCGAAATTCATCTCGTGCAGCACCTGGTAGCGCTGGCGCGGCATCTCGGCGCCGAGCACCCTGACCGTGCCCGAGGTCGGCGTGACCAGGCCCATGATCATGGCGATGGTGGTGGTCTTGCCGGCGCCGTTGCCGCCGAGCAGGCCGGTCATGGAACCGCGTTCGAGCGCAAATGAAATGCCGTCGACTGCAGTCGTGGTCTTGTACACCTTCGCCAGCTGGTCGACGGCAATGACAGGCTCGACGGTCATGGACATATCGGATGTCGCCCTGCGCGGAACTGCACATGTGGCGTGGGGCCGCGCACGAGGCAAGAGGTATCGGCAGCCGGGCTCGTTGCGGCGATCGAGCGCTCCCCGGCACCGTTGAGCAGGCGCGGCGAAGGGGTACATTATCGGCATGACCGATCAACCTGCAGAGGAAGCCCACCGGACGGGACGCAGCGTGCGTCTCGACACGCTGGTGCGGCTGCGCTGGCTCGCGGTCATCGGCCAGACTACCGCCGTGCTGGTGGTCTATTTCGGGCTCGATTACGAGCTGCCGATCTGGGCCTGTCTCGCGGTCATCGCGCTCGCCGCCTGGCTCAACATCGCCCTGCGCATTCGTTTCCCGATGACGCAGCGGCTGGAGCCGGACCGGGCCGCATGGTTGCTTGCCTTCGACATCGCCGAGCTGGCGGTGCTGTTGTTCTTCACCGGCGGAATGGAGAACCCGTTCGCCTTTCTTTTTCTCGGACCGGTTCTGATCTCGGCCACCGCGCTGCCCGCGCGTATGACTCTCATGCTCGGCGGTTTTGCCATCGCCTGCGCCACCGTGCTCGTGTTCGTGCACGACCCGCTGCCGTGGGACAGCGAACCTTTGGACTTGCCGGCGGTCTATGTGATGGGGGTCTGGCTTTCGCTCTTGCTCGCGATCGCATTCATCGGCCTGCACGCCTGGCAAATCACCGAGGAATCGCGCCAGCTCGCGGACGCGCTGGCGGCGACCGAACTGGTGCTGGCGCGCGAGCAACACCTTTCGCAACTCGACGGGCTCGCCGCGGCCGCCGCGCATGAACTGGGCACGCCGCTTGCCACCATCACGCTGATCGCCAAGGAGCTGCAGCTGGCGATCAAGCCGGATTCCGAGCATGCCGATGACGTGCGTCTCTTGAACGAGCAGGCCAAGCGCTGCCGCGCCATTCTGGCGAAGCTCACCGAACTATCGAGCGGCGCGCCTTTCGATCGCATGAAGCTGTCCACGCTGATCGAGGAAGTGGTCGCACCGCATCGCAATTTCGGGGTTGCAATCAATGTCGCGTTATCAGCAGGCGAATCGGCCGAACCGGTCGGCGGCCGCAATCCGGCGATCCTTTACGGCCTCGGAAACCTGCTGGAGAACGCGGTCGATTTCGCCCACGAGCGGGTCGAGGTCGCCGCCTCCTGGAACGGCCAGGACGTCGCGGTCACGATCACCGACGATGGTCCGGGGTTTGCGCCGGAGGTGATGGACCGGATCGGGGAGCCCTATGTCACCAACCGACGCCGGCAAAATGTTGACGGCGAGGCGAGCGGGCTCGGACTGGGCTTCTTCATTGCCAAGACCTTGCTGGAGCGCTCCGGGGCAACGCTCGACTTCGAGAACCGCGCGTTCCCGGATCGAGGCGCGATCGTCCGCGTACACTGGGGCCGCAACGACTTCGAACGCGCCACCGCGTTCGCATCGTGAGGCTCGTGCTGGCCGCTAAGCCATTGGCGCTCCCGCTTTTTGGCCGAGACCGCCCGGGCTGGCCGCTTCATTATCGATTATTCACTTGAGGTTGTAGGGTATCCACCTAGATTAGGTCCGCACTTTCCGGGTGAATCGTCGCCGCGTGGCTCGCACCGGCGCACTGGCATCTGTGGAGGCCCGAATGGCGATGGCCGATTTGGTTGCGGCGATGCCGGCCGACCGCTCACTGCTGATCGTCGAGGACGATAAGTCCTTCCTGCAGCGGCTCGCCCGCGCCATGGAAAGCCGCGGCTTTACCGTCGTCACCGCCGAATCCGTGGCCGACGGGCTCACCCAACTCGAAACGATATCGCCGGCCTTCGCGGTCGTCGACATGCGGCTCGAAGACGGCAACGGACTTGACGTGATCTCCGCGCTCAAGCGGCGTCGTCCCGATGCCCGCGCCATCATCCTGACCGGCTACGGCAACATCGCCACCGCCGTGAACGCGGTGAAGCTCGGCGCGGTTGACTACCTTTCCAAACCGGTGGACGCCGACGACGTGGTTGCGGCGCTGCTCGCGCTCGACGGACGCAAAGCCGAGCCGCCGGAAAATCCGATGTCGGCCGATCGCGTGCGCTGGGAGCACATCCAGCGCATTTACGAGCTGTGCGGCCGCAACGTGTCGGAAACCGCCCGCCGCCTCAACATGCACCGCCGCACGTTGCAGCGCATTTTGGCAAAGCGTGCGCCGAAGTAACGCCAACCGTAAGCGCGTCTAACTTTCCACGCCGTATGGTTCTTCCGGGTCCGACAGCGCCGCAAGGCGCATCGCCGCCGCACGCGCGAAGGCAAGCACCATGCTCTTGCGGGTCGCGGCATGCAGCCGATGCTCGGGCGCCTCGCAGACGATCGATGCGCCGAAGGCGTCGGCAACGATGAGCCCCACCTCCGGCGGAAAGATATCGCACGGCACCTCGAGCGTCGTGGCAAAAAACAGCCGATCGCAATGCAGCCGGTAGTCGATCCATTTCTGGTCGGCGCGAAAGTCCGCAATGGACGATTTGATCTCGACGATCCACACTTCGCCGCCGGCGCCGAGCGCCACCAGATCGGCGCGTCGGCCCGACGCCAGCGGTAATTCGCTCACCACCGACAATCCCAGCGAATGCAGAAGCCGGGTCGTGCCGCGCGCAACCGCAAGCGCAGTCGGCGATTGCCGGCCATCGACGGGCAGAGCGGCGGCGAGCGAACTGATGCTCATCGAATGAAGGAGTCCCGGCAGGGGTACGCTTGTGCTTGCAGGACGAACCCGAACGCCACGCACGATACTGCACTCCCCGCGACTACATTCCGCGCGTTGGCACCCACTCTACTTGCCTCGCCCCAATTCCATCAACATCCGCGCGAGCAGGTAAAATCGGGGCACGATGCTTTCCACCTCGGCATACTCGTCGAGCGAATGGGCATTTCCGCCCACAAGGCCCAGTCCGTCGAGCGTCGGCTTGAACACGCCTGCGGAAAAGCTCGAATCGGCGGCGCCGCCGCTTCCTTCGAGCGTGAGCGTCTTGCCTAGTTCGGCGTAGATCGACTGTGCGAGCGACACGAGCGCTTGCGTCTGCGCACTCTGCGGCATGATCGGAAACAGGCGAGTGAGGCTCGTCGTGACTTCAGTGTCGGTAATGAGCTTGTTCTGCGATATGGTTGCAAGTTCCCGTTCCACCCGGTCGAACTCTTCCGAGCTCAGCGCGCGCACGTCGCCTTCGGCGACCGCGTAGTCCGGAATGACGTTCTTGCGGTCGCCCGCCTTGAGCACCGTGAAATTGACGGTCGTGCCTTTCTCGCGATTGCCGAGGCGGCTGAGCTGGAGAACTTGGTGGGCCAGCTCCACCGCGGCGTTGCGCCCGTTCTCGGGCGCGACGCCGGCATGCGCGGCGCGCCCTTTCACCTCCACTTTGATCGCGCCCGACCCTTTGCGCCAGATCACCAAGCCGTCCGCTGGCCGCCCCGATTCGAGATTGAGCGAGGCATCGTGTTCTTTCGCTAGCTGCTCGATCAGTAACCGCGTGCCGAGCGAACCGGTCTCCTCGTTCGTATTCAACAGCAGCGTGAGCCGTCCGTAGTCCTTGAAATCGAGGTCCTGCAGGATCTTCACGGCGTAGAGCGCCGCGATGATCCCGCCCTTGTTGTCCGACACTCCCGGCCCATGGGCGCGGCCGTCCTTGATGCGGAACGGCCGCGCCACCGCGGTGCCTTTGGCAAACACCGTGTCCATGTGGGCCATGAGCAGAATTCGTCCTTTGCCGGTCCCGGTGAACGTGGCGACCACGTTGTCGCCGCCGGCAGGCTTGGCCGGAAAGGTTTCGATGCGGGCACCGAGCTTTTGCAACTCTGCAGTGGCGATTGCGCTGACCGCCTTGAGGCCGTCCTCGTCGCCGGTGCCGGAATCGATGTTGACAAGCTGCTCCCACAGCTTGAGCGCCTCATCCTTATGGTGCTGCGCCCGCTCGTAGACCTGCTTGTTTGCGTCGGCGCGCGGGCTCCCATCCGCCAGGATGAGAGCGGCGGTCGCAACCACCACCCGTGCCAATAGGCGTCGGAGGTGGCCAGGGGCCGCAGACGAGAGCCTCATGGGATCCTCCCGCACGCGCTATGCCCACGCCAAGCGCTAAAAACTCCAGTTTAGCGATTTGCTGCGCGGGGTGAAGCCACGCGCCTGTCAAATCATCCCGCTGCGGAGCTGGCCTGCGCGCGCTCCGCGAAGGCGGCGGCGAGCGCATCGCGCCGCGGCGCGACGATGCCGCGCTCGGTGATGAGACCGGTGACCAGGCGCGCCGGGGTCACGTCGAAGCCGTAATTTGCCACCGCCGAGGCTTCCGGCACGAGGCGCACGGTCTCGATGCGGCCGTCGGCGGTGCGGCCGCTCACGGTTGCGACCTCGTCCGCCGCACGCTGTTCGATCGGAATCTCCGCAAGTCCCTCCGACAGCGAAAAATCGATGGTCGGTGAAGGCAGGCCGACGTAGAACGGCACGCCATTATCCTTCGCTGCGAGTGCCTTGAGATAAGTGCCGATCTTGTTGCAGACGTCGGCGTTGGCCGTCACTCGATCCGCCCCGACCAGCACCATGTCGACCATGCCGTGCTGCATCAGGTGACCGCCGGTGTTGTCCGCAATCACCGTGTGCGGCACGCCGTGCTGGCCCAACTCCCATGCGGTGAGCGCGGCGCCCTGATTGCGCGGACGCGTCTCATCGACCCAGACGTGGATGGCTACGCCTCGATCGTGCGCCACATAGATCGGGGCCAACGCGGTTCCGAAATCGACGGTCGCGAGCCAGCCGGCGTTGCAGTGGGTCAGCACCTGCGCCGCTCGTCTCTTATTGGCGGCGATTGCGGCAATCAGCTTCGCGCCATGACCGCCTATCGCCTGATTGATGGCGACGTCTTCATTGCAGATCTCGGCCGCGCGGCGGTAGGCCGCTGCGACGCGTTCTTGGCGCGGGCGGTTGCGCACGGCGGCCACCATCTCGCCGAGCGCCCATTTGAGGTTGACCGCAGTCGGACGCGTAGCGGCGAGCATCGCACAGGCGCGCTCGAGCGCCTCATCGGAGGCGTCCGCGCGCAGCGCCAGTGCGACCCCATAGGCCGCCGTGGCTCCGATCAGCGGCGCGCCGCGGACCTGCATGGTCGCAATCGCGCGCGCGACCTCCTCGAGGGTCGTAAGGCGGACAGTGGTGAAACGGTGCGGCAGGGCGGTCTGATCGATGATGCCGATCGACCACCCATCCGCTTCGACCCAGATGGTGCGGGTATGTTTGCCGTCCACTTTCATGACGCCAGACATAGCTGCGATTCATCGAAAGGCAAGGCAGCTCTCCCCGCGGATGAAAAGAGGTGATAGAGAGGCACGGGGGGAGAACCATGCCGATCGACTACGAGGCCGAATACAACAACCGCGCTCGCGTCCCCGAGCATCCCGAAATCTTCGCGCGCTGGACGCGCGAGGCCGAGGACTACCGGGCGGAAGCGATGAAGGAACGGCGCGCCGAGCTCGGACTGAATTACGGGTCGTCGCTACGCCAGTTCATCGACCTGTTTTCGGCTCGCCCCACCGTTACGGCGCCGCTCGCGCTGTTCATCCATGGTGGCTACTGGCGCTCACTCGACCCATCGCTGTTCAGCCATATGGCGCGCGGGCTCAATGCGCACGGCGTGACAGTCGCAGTCGTGGGCTACGACCTCTGTCCGGAGGTGACCATTGCCGAAATCATCGAGCAGATCCGGCACGCATGCCTGTTCCTGTGGCTGCGCACGGGTCAACGCATGATGATCTACGGCCACTCCGCGGGCGGGCATCTCGCCGCGACGATGCTAGCGACCGAATGGCAGGCGCGCTATCCAAAGGCGCCGCCGGATCTGGTGCCGGCCGCCTACTCGATCTCAGGGCTGTTCGATCTCACGCCGCTGGTCGGCATCCCCATGGCGCAGGATCTGCGCCTCGACGAGAGCGAGGCCCGCAGCGTTTCGCCCCTGTTCTGGCCGGCCCCGAAGGGCCGCCCGTTCGATGCGGTCGTGGGCGCGCTCGAGTCGAGCGAGTTCTTGCGCCAGAGCCGCACCGTCGCCGACACCTGGGGCAAGGCCGGTGCGCAAACCCGTTACGAGGCCATTCCGGGGGCGAATCATTTCACGGTGATCGACGCGCTGGCGGATCCGCAAAGCGCGATGGTCGAGCGCCTCGCCGAGCTCGCCCGCAGGTAAGCTGCCGCGCTGCCGCTGTCCGGTTCTGGCGCGACTGCTAGCGCAAGCGAGCCGATCGTGCCCCTTCGACGAAATCCGAGTAGCGATCAGAAGAACGCCTGGATCCCGGTTTGGGCGCGGCCGAGGATGAGCGCGTGGATGTCGTGAGTGCCTTCGTAGGTATTGACGGTCTCGAGATTGCACAGCACGCGCATCACATGGAATTCGTCGGAGATACCGTTGCCGCCGTGGATGTCGCGCGCCAACCGCGCGATTTCGAGCGCTTTGCCGCAGTTGTTGCGCTTGAGCAACGACACCGCCGGCGGCGCGGCGCGGCCCTGTTCCATGAGTCGGCCGAGCCGCAGCGCCGCGTGCAGGCCGAGCGTGATCTCGGTCTGCATGTCGGCGAGTTTCTTCTGGATGAGCTGGTTGGCGGCGAGCGGGCGACCGAACTGCTTGCGGTCGAGCGCATATTGGCGGGCCCGATGCCAGCAGAACTCTGCCGCGCCGATTGTGCCCCATGCAATGCCGGCGCGCGCCACATTGAGGCAACCGAAGGGACCGCCCAGCCCCTTCGCCTTCGGCAACATGTTCTCTTCCGGCACGAACACGTCTTCGAGGGCGATCTCGCCGGTGATCGAGGCGCGCAATGAAAGCTTGCCTTCGATCTTCGGCGTAGACAGGCCCTTGCTGCCGCGCTCGACCAAGAAGCCGCGGATAACGCCGTCGAGCTTGGCCCAGACGACGGCGATGTCAGCAATTGGCGAGTTGGTGATCCACATCTTGGTGCCGGTCAGCCGAAAGCCGCCGGGCGCCTTGTCCGCGCGGGTCGCCATCGAACCGGGGTCGGATCCGTGATCCGGTTCGGTGAGGCCGAAGCAGCCGACGATCTCGCCGGAAGCAAGCTTCGGCAAATATTTCTTGCGCTGCGCTTCGCTGCCATAGGCGAAGATCGGGTGCATGACGAGCGAGGACTGCACTGACATGGCCGAACGGTAACCGGAATCGACGCGCTCGATCTCACGCGTGATCAGCCCATAGGCCACGTAGCCGAGCCCGGCGCCGCCATACTCTTCCGGAATCGTAGGGCCGAGCAGGCCGAGCGCACCCATGTCGGAGACGATGCCGCGGTCGAACCGTTCCTCCCGGTTGTCCATGAGCACCCGCGGAAAGAGCTTGTCCTGCGCATAGCCGCGCGCAGTCTCGCGCACCATGCGCTCTTCCTCGCTGAGTTCGCTTTCGAGGTCGAGCGGGTCCTCCCAGTTGAACGCGGCATCCTCGCTCTGCGGCGTGGAGGGATGCCTGCGCGTCTCGGCGACCTGCGTCATCGGATGCTCCCGGACTTGGCCTGGGATTGGGCTCACACGTTTTCTCCAGCGAAGCGGCGTCCATTCCGGGTCATGTCCGGGGCAGGCTTCGCCGGAAAACACGGTGGCCCCCTTTCATGCCCACGTTCATCCGATGGATTCAAGGGGCTTTCCGCCTCGCGCACGCCCTCCCGCATTGCCGCGCCGGGAGCGTTCGGCTAATGACGTGCTTAGCGCGCCCGTAGCTCAGCTGGATAGAGCGCTGCCCTCCGAAGGCAGAGGTCACAAGTTCGAATCTTGTCGGGCGCGCCAGTTCGGTACCAAACTGGGCACGAAAAAACCCGCCGTTCTTGCGCTCGAAGCGTGGCCGGCCGCATAGCCAGGCACACATCCCGGCATCACATGCGCTGACTGGTCAGCTTCTCAGACTGCAATGGCTCATGGCACGGCCGCAACCACCATAACTTCAACGAGCATCCCAGGTCGCCAAAAGTCGGTCGTGAGGCAAGCCCGCGCCGGAGGGTTTGCCGGATCGACCCACTCGTTCCAAACAGAATTGTGATCTTCGAACAGACGCATGTCAGCGATCCAGACCTGGGCGCTTAGTAGCTGTGATTTGTCGGTTCCCGCGAGGTTGAGAAGCTCATCGACGCGTCGCAGCACTTGAGCGGTCTGCGTTTTGATATCGCCGACAATCGGGTTGGGGGTGATGCCGGCGAAATAGGCGACGTTGCCGTGAACGACTGCCTGGCTGATGATCGGCTGACCGCGATTCTCGTCTGATATCTTTCTAATTTCGTGGCGTATGATCGACATGATATTCCCTTTCTGTGGATCGAGTGCCTCGGGTGGCGGTCGTGACTCATCACCAAAGCGGCTGAAGGCGTTTCGCCAGCCTTTTTGGGACCGCTTACTCGAATGGAAGCATGACGATCGAGCCCGTTGTCTTGCGTCCGCCGATGAATTTGTGCGCGGCTGCAGCCTCCCGAAGCGGAAAGGTTTTGACAACTTTGCTCGCTACCACCCCCTGTGCGACGGCATCGAACAGCGATTTTGCTCCGGCGTCGATTTCGCTTCGGTTCGACATGTAATGCGAAAGCACGGGCCGGGTGATAAAAAGTGACCCGCGAACGCCCAGATCTTCGATGAGGTTGATCGGATCGGGAACGCCTGACGCCTGGCCGTAAGCTGCGCATATACCGACCAGCCGCAGGCAGTCGAGTGACCTTTGCAGCGTGTCCTTACCGATCGACTCATAGACAACGTCTACGCCTTTTCCGTCCGTAATCTTACGGGTGACAGCTACGAAGTCTTCGGTCGAGTAATTGATAACGTAATGACAACCGAGATTTCGAGCGATCTCGGCCTTCGCGTCGGTACTAACGGTACCGATCACAGTGGCTCCGAGATGCCGCGCCCAAGGACAAAGGATATGGCCCATGCCGCCAGCAGCCGCGTGGATCAGAACATAATCTCCCGGTTGCACCTTGTGCGTTCGATGCAGGAGATATTGCGCGGTCATCCCCTTCAGGATTAGTCCTGCCAGTTGAACGTCATCCAATGGCAAGTCCTTTGGAACCTTGATCAACTTGTCAGCCGGGTAAAGGCGCTCCTGACTATAGGCGCCGAGTGGGGGAAGGCAGGTGCAAACTCGTTCGCCGACAGAGAACCCGGTGACGCCAGGACCCAACTCCTCGATCTCGCCAACTCCTTCGAAACCGACGACAACCGGCGGATCGCCCACGATCATCGGGTGCGGGATACCTGCTCGATGGTACGTGTCAGCGAAATTCACGCCGACGGCCGTGCTGCGAAGACGTACCTGGCCGCGCCCGGGAGACCCGACCTTGATCTCCTCCCACACGAAGTTGTCGGGTGCGCCTTTCTTGTAGATTACCGCCGCCATTCCCATGATGCGTTCCTCCGGTTACAGCCATTCTTGCTGCGGGGTTCGCAATTGTCTCGCGCGAACAGTTTGGCCCATGCCGAACTGTTTTCGATTGATATGCTTTCGGTATCAGCGATAGGGTTAGGGATGGTCGCGGCGGCAAATCTGGTGGAGGTGGCCGCTCTCGTGGGTGACACTGCGCGAGCGACGATGCTTAACACCCTTATGGGCGGCCAGTCGCTGACGGCCACTGAGCTTGCTTACTGCGCCCATGTCTCTCGCTCGACGGCGAGCGGCCACCTGAGCAAGCTGGTTGCCGCGCGGCTTTTGACTGTCATTCGCGACCGCCGCTTCAGCTATTATCGGATCGCGTCCCCGCTGGTCGCGACAATGCTGGAGAGCATGAAGGTCGTCGCCGCCATAGAGGTGCCACCCCGCCGTCATCCGCGGTCAGCAAACGACGAGGCACTCCGTTTTGCCCGAAGTTGCTACGATCACCTGGCTGGCCAGGTAGGAGTCGCTGTTACCGATGCACTTGTGGCCATGGGGCACATCGTGCTCACCGATGAAGGCGGTGAGGTCACGTCTTCGGGTGGGCATTTCCTTTCCGCGTTCGGCACTGATCTGAGGCCGCGGACTCGGCGAATTTTCTGCCAGCCTTGTCTCGACTGGAGCGAGCGTCGTTATCACCTCAAGGGACTCGTCGGAGCTCGGATTCTGGACCGTCTATTGGAGCTCGGATGGCTCAAATGCGTGTCGGACAGCCGTGCACTCCAACTAACGTCGTCGGGAAAGGCGGGCTTGTCCGAAACCTTCCAGATCGAGATCAACAACGAGGGCGTGCTAACCTGTCGATTATGCGACCCACGACGGCTGACAGCTTAGGCTGAGCGAAGCGTCATCTCGCGAGAAAGGTTGCTGTTTTTCTTGCAGTGCGAAGTGAAGCGTTTGGCACATCACGTCGATCCCGGGATTGAGCGACAGGACCGCTATCGAAGGGTAACCGGACCACCCTGCGAAATCGGGCACACAGCCACCGATGAGGCGTAGTGCAAAATCGCAGGCCGCCGCAGATTAGCTGATTGGAGCGCGTGGCGGATTGCGGCATCATAGCGCCACGGCGAACGAGTAGTGCCCACCTTCATCGACCGTGGCGCGCCATCTCGGATCAATAACTTATTCTGTCAGGCGCCGGTTGCCGCGCTGACCCGTCGTCCCTGGCGTACCGTCTTGGCTCGACCGCAGCGCGCAGGCGCAGAATGCGTGCGCCATAGCAACGATCATATTGGCTCACCCGTCATGCCGTCCAGGAATGACGGACGGACTATTGCCATGCCATAACAGCGCGAGCAGCGCCCTTCTCGACCATCGCAGGGTCGCAAGCGCGGGCAACCCTCAAGGTGTGAGCGCAGATCGAACTTTATGCGATCGCCTGCGGAAAACGACCAGCGCACATCGATGAGCGACGCGACCAGCGTGATCGCCACAGCCAAGCCGCGGCGGGAGCATATCCCGCTCGGCATTCTCTATATGGTCGGCGCCACCATCCTGTTTGCGGCCTCGAGCGCGGTGTCGAAATGGTTGGTGGAGAGCTACCCGATCGGCGAGGTGCTGTTCACCCGCACAGGGATCGCGCTCATCACCTGCGCGCTGTTCATCATGCCGCAGACCGGGCTTGCCGCGTTTCGTACGCGGCGCCTGCCCCATCACGTGATGCGTTCGCTCTCGCAAGGCTGCTCGCAGACCTGTCTGCTGATCGCATTCAGCCTGATGCCGCTCGCCGGCGCCATCGCCATCAACTTCTCCGCACCGCTGTTCACGGTGTTGATCTCCGCGCTGCTGCTCAAGGAAAAGGTCGGGCTCGCGCGCTGGGTGGCGCTGCTGGTGGGCTTTTGCGGCGTGCTCATCGTCGCCAATCCGGGAGCGGGAGTATTCCAGATCGGCGCCCTCTTCGCGTTGGCCAACGCCGTCCTCTATGGGTCGGTCACCGTAGGGGTGCGCGGCATGACCGCAACCGAGTCGGCGGAGACGTTGATCCTGTATCAGCTCGCGCTGCTCACCGCTTTCTTCGCGCTGCTGTTGCCCTTCGGCTGGACCTCGCCGACGCCGGCCGATGCGGGGTGGATCCTATTCAACGGCGTCTCCAATGCCGTGGGACAATATTGGTGGACGCGCGCGTTGCACCTTGCGCCGGCGTCCGCGGTGGCGCCGTTTTACTATCTGTCCCTCATATGGGCGAGCATCCTCGGCTTCGCGGTGTGGGGCGACGTGCCGACGATTTCGCTCGTAGTCGGGTCCGCCGTCGTGGTCGCGTCCGGTCTGTTCCTGTTGTGGCGCGAGAGTAGCGCGCGACAGTCAAAGCTGCCCGCGAACGAGTGAGTGCCAGCTCCGAGTAGGCGGAAACGCCCGGTTGATCCTCATCAGCTTTCGGTTTGGGCGCACCGGTGGGCATGCGCGATGCAACGAGACCCCCGCGACCATTCCTCTGATAAAAATTCTGTAAATTTATGCGACCTTATGCCGCCTATCATTCGCAGTTGTCCGGCCGCACGCTTGAGGCGCAAATATCCACGATGCGCGGCGTGGGAGGAAGTCGGAAACCAGCGCAGCGGCAACGCGTTATCATAAAAATAGCCGCATGCCAGAGCGGGGCGACGCGTGACTTACCAATGGGCGGATTGTGAACAGGCGTTCATCGCAGCGCGCTATGATCGCATTGCTGGGCTTGTCGGATTTATAGACTGGTTATTTTTCGTTCCTCCCCAGTTTCGCAAACGGGCGGCGCAACGGCTGGCCCTGCGGCCCGGAGACCGCGTGCTCGAAATCGGATGTGGCACCGGGCGGAATTTCCCCTACCTGCGCCAAGCGGTCGGACCGAACGGACGGATCTATGGCGTGGATCTGTCGAGCGGCATGCTGGCGAAAGCGCAGGCGCTGTGCGAAGAGCGCAAATGGAGCAACGTCGAGCTGGCGCAGAATGACGCCGCCGAATATGTCGCCCCGGAGCCGCTCGACGGCGTGCTGTTCGGCCTTTCCTACAACACGATGCCGCATCATCTCATGGTGCTGCGCCACGCCTTGAAACAGCTGCGCCCGGGCGGGCGCATCGTGATCATGGACGGCAAGGTCCCGTCCGGCCCCGGCGGCAAGCTCGCTCTGCCCTTCGGCCTTTGGTTGATGAAGCACACGATGCTCGGAAATCCGCTCATCAAGCCATGGAAAGATCTCGCCGCACTCGCCGACGACTTCGCGATGGAGGAGTTCGTATTCGGCGCCTGGTACATTTGTTGGGGGACGAAGTCCGCGCGCCCACAAGTCGACGAACTGCCAGAGCCGGCTGAGCAGCTGATCGCGGCCGAGTGAGACCGCCCGGCTGACCGTACCAATGCTGTCGGCGTGAACCATCGCCTGTCACGGTGCGAGCGCGTTGGCGTCGAGAACAAATCGCGCAAACCGCACATGCTTGACGGGGCTCCGGGAACGGATCGAAGATGCGTGACGCGCGGCAAACAGCCGTGCGTTGCGCCGGATCCCAGCGGAGGCAGGAGCATTGGCACTCAAGCGCGTCGGTGCGACGCTTTGGATCTGCTGGGCCGCCTTTTGCGGACCCCCATCCAACACAGCCCCGCTTGCGTTCGGCATGACCCCTGAGCAGGTTTCGATCGCACTGGGAGTGCCGCTAGTCTATTACTCCGCACGAGGGGGTTCGGAAATCTACCTCGCCTATGGATCGCCGGGCATTCCCGGCTTCTACCCGGTCGATTCCGCCCTCGCGCTGCAGTTTCGCAACGGCCAGCTCACGGGATGGAAAAAGGATTGGCGCTTGCGCCGCCCCTGGCCGTTCTGACGAGCGTATGCCGGCACCGTCCGTTCCCCTCTCCATCCTCGATCTCTCGCCGGTCGCTGCAGGTTCCTCCGGCGCTGTTTCGTTACGCAATTCGCTCGATCTCGCGCGGCTCGCCGACGGTCTCGGCTACGCGCGCTACTGGGTCGCCGAGCATCATAACCTGCCTTCGATCGCAAGCTCCGCGCCCGACATCATGATCGGGCAGATCGCCGCGGCGACCGAGCGCATCCGCGTCGGCTCCGGCGGCGTCATGCTGCCCAACCACGCGCCGCTCATGGTGGCCGAGCGCTTCAAGGTGCTCGAGGCGCTCTTTCCCGGGCGCATCGATCTCGGACTCGGCCGCGCGCCGGGCACGGATCCGATCACTTCCTATGCGCTGCGCCGGCGGCAGGATGCGGGCGACGACTTCCTCGAGCGGCTTCAGGAATTGCTCCTGTTCGAGAACAATGCCTTTCCGGAGGGCCACCCGTTCCGTTCCGTGCGCGCCATGCCGCAGGACGTCGCGCTGCCGCCGATCTGGTTGCTCGGATCGAGCGGATACAGCGCGCAGCTCGCCGCCATGATCGGCGCGGGATTTTCCTTCGCGCATCATTTCGCCGATCACGAAGCGGTCGCCGCGATGCTCAGCTATCGCGAAGGCTTCAAGCCGTCGGCGGCACGTGAAAGGCCCTACGCCATTCTAGCCTGCGCCGCCGTTTGCGCCGACAGCGAGGCCGAGGCGGAACGCCTCGCCTCTACCATCGATCTCAATTTCGTGCGCCGCAGCCGCGGCGAATACCTGCCGCTGGCGAGCCCGCAGGAGGCCGCCGCTTATCCCTATTCGCCGGCAGAGCGCGGACTGGTTGCGCGCAATCGTGCCCGGCTGTTTGTCGGCACGAAAGCCACCGTGCTGGAGCGATTGTCGCCAATGATTGCCGCGACCAAAGCGGATGAAGTGATGATCACCACCATGATCTACGAGCACGCGGCGCGCCGGCACTCCTATGAACTGCTCGCAGAAGCGTTCGGGGTACGCGCTTGAGGGCGGCACGCGCCGCCCGGCTTTCCTCGATCGCGGGACGATGCCTCGCTGGCGGTTGCTTTGTGACGGCGAAAGCGTGAAATTGCGCCGTGCGGCGTCGGGTTTTGGACCCGGCCGACAGCATTTACAGGAGGTTCGTCTTGGGTAAGCACTTCTCGCTCACGTCCGCCGACAAATTTCAGTTGGGCGCCTACCGTGCCGATCCGTCGGGGCCCGCAAAGGGGGGCATCGTCGTCATCCAGGAAATCTTCGGCGTCAATCACCATATCCGCGCGGTCTGCGACCGGCTGGCCGGTGAAGGTTACGCCGCGCTGGCGCCGGCGCTGTTCGACCGTCAGCACAAGAACTTCGAATCCGGCTATACGCCGGACGAGATCGCCAACGCGCGCAAATTCGTCGCCAACCCGGATTGGGGCGCGATGCTGCGCGACACGCAAGCCGCTGTCGACGAACTCAAGAAGGAAGGACCGGTCGCTATCATGGGCTTCTGCATGGGAGGGACGATCGCTTTCCTCTCGGCCTGCAAGCTCAACGGCCTCTCGGCGGCGGTGTGTTATTACGGCGGACAGATTGCCAAGAACGCCGACGAGAAGCCGAAGGTGCCCACGCAGATGCATTTCGGCGACCAGGATGCCTCAATCCCGATGACCGATGTCGAAATAATCAAGAACAAGCGCGGCGGCGACTCCGAGATCTACGTCTACCCCGGCGCGGCACACGGTTTCCATTGCGATGAGCGCGGCAGCTTCCACGAAGCGAGCGCCAAAACGGCCTGGCAACGCGCCATGGATTTTCTCAAGAAGCATCTCAAGAAATGAGATGCACTCTCGCTCGGTCAGCTTGACGTCGTCGTCCCCCCGCCCCGCGGGGGGCGACGGCCTGGTATTCAAGCCGGCGCCGTGGCAACGCCGACTGGGCAGCTCACGCCGGTGCCGCCGAGGCCGCAATAGCCCATGGGATTCTTCGCCAGATATTGCTGGTGATAGTCCTCGGCAAAGTAGAATGGAGGCGCATCGAGAATTTCGGTGGTGATCGCACCGAAGCGCCGCGCCTCGAGCTCCTTGCCATACATGGCCTTCGATGCCTCCGCGGCCTGGCGCTGCTCGGTGGTGAACGTATAGATGCCGGAGCGATACTGCGTGCCGACGTCGTTGCCCTGGCGCATGCCCTGGGTCGGATCGTGGTTCTCCCAGAAGGTTTTGAGCAGCCGCTCATAGGAAATCTTCCTCGGATCATAGACCACGAGCACCACCTCGTTGTGCCCGGTGCGACCGGAGCAAACCTCTTGGTAAGTCGGATTGGGCGTATGGCCGCCGGCATAACCCACCGCAGTGATGTGGATGCCCTCACCCAATTCCCAGAATTTGCGCTCGGCGCCCCAAAAGCAGCCCATGCCGAACATCGCCGTTTCCAAACCCGCGGGATATGGCTCCTTAAGCGGCCGGCGAAAGATGAAATGCTCCGCCGCAGTCGGAATCGGGGTGGCGCGGCCGGGCAGCGCTTCGGCAGCCGAGGGCATTGCGAGCGTCTTCTTGAACATCAGCATGGGGACGTCTCCCGTGGTCGGCCTGAATATAGTTGCAACGCATCTCTCTTGCCATCGCTTGCGCACGCCAGCTCGGCGTCGGACCGCACCCATCCCCGCGCAAACAAGGTTTCGCCGCTGCCGGCAAACTCCTATGCTCGATCTGCCCTAGCGCTATCCAGCGCCAGACAGCGATGACAATGACGGGAGGGACTATTCATGCGTAGTTTTGTTGTAACTTTGCTTGGCGCCGGCGCGGCGCTTTGCGTAGCCGGGCAGGCGCTGGCGCAAGCGCCGACACCTGCCCCTGCGGCGCCGGTCCCCGATCAGATGCCGTTCGACATTCCATACGGGCCGGCGATCACCGCCGATCATGCCGCGAAAGTCGTTGCCGCCGCGGTGGAGGAGGCAAAGAAGTCGCCGCGCAATTGGAAACTGGCGATCGCGGTCGTCGATCCGAACGGCGATCTCGTCTATTTCTACAAGATGGACCAGACGCAGGTGGCATCGATTGGCATCGCGCAGGGTAAGGCGCGTACGGCGGCCCGTTTCCGGCGGCCCTCTGGCGCCTTCTTCACGGCCATGCAGAATCCGGCCGGCGCCTTCCTGGCCACGCTTGATCCGACGCTCGTCGCCTCCACCGGCGGGTTCCCGCTCATCGAGGGCGGCAAACTCATCGGCGCAATCGGTTGCAGCGGCGCCACCGGCGACCAGGACGGGGTGGCGTGCAAGGCCGGTGCCGATACGGTGAAATAATCTCAGTCGCCAATACGAATGGCGACCGCGGCCTCAATGCCGCGGTCCCTTGTCGTTAGTCTCGCGCGTATCCGATCAGCGGCTTTTTCTTCCGTCCCAGCAGGATCAGGATGGCGCCAATGACGGCGAGCACGAGCGAAACCGGCTGATCGAGAAAGTACGGCTTGACCAAGGCTTGCCAGGCCCATGGCCCGGCGCGACGCTCGACCTCCGGCTGCAGCGATGCGAGCGAGCTTTGGTGGACGTTCGACCAGGTGGCTTCGACACTGCTGATATACACCGTCTGGTCCGCGATCGACTTGGTGCCGTCGTAGACCAAGAAGATGAAACCCAGGGCGAGCGACAACAGACCGAGGAACCGAAGAACAAAGCGGATCATGGCGTCTTACGCGCAAACATGCATCGTCCCTACCGATTAACCCGCTCGCCCATTCCCTTCAATCGGCTCGAGCAATCTAGCGGCCGCTCTGGGGAGTACTGCGCCGGCGCCAAGATGAGGGGTCCAGCGACAAGCGGACGGTCCAGTTTTGCGACTCGCCTTGAGCGAAGCCCATTCGATCCGCTACCTTCCGCTATCCGGTCATCACGGCTTTTGTAAGGGATTGAGATGTCTTCGAAAAAGGATGGCCGCGGGATCCGACCGACCTTTACCGACCAGGAAGCGCTGCTGTTCCACAGTCAGGGCCGCCCGGGCAAGCTCGAAGTTGTCGCCACCAAGCCAATGGCGACCCAGCGCGATCTGTCGCTCGCCTATTCACCAGGCGTGGCGCTGCCGGTGCTGGCCATCGCCGAGCACGAGGATCGCGCCTTCGATTACACGACCAAGGGCAATTTCGTGGCCGTCATCACCAACGGCACGGCTATTCTCGGCCTCGGCAATCGCGGTGCGCTTGCCGCCAAGCCGGTCATGGAAGGCAAGGCGGTGCTGTTCAAGCGCTTCGCCGATATCGATTCCATCGATCTGGAAGTGTCGTCCGAAGACCCCGACGAGATCGTCAATTGCGTCAAGCTGCTGGGTAAGAGCTGGGGCGGCATCAATCTCGAGGATATTCGCGCCCCGGAATGCTTCCTCATTGAGCAGCGATTGCGGGAGCTGCTCGACATCCCCGTTTTCCACGACGATCAGCACGGTACCGCTATCATTGCCGCGGCCGGCTTGATGAATGCGCTCGATCTCACCGGACGCGACATCAAATCGACCAAGCTTGTGTGCAACGGCGCCGGCGCTGCCGGCATCGCCTGCCTCGAGCTGCTCAAGGCGATCGGCTTTACACCCAGCAACATCATCCTCTGCGATACCAAAGGCGTGATCTATCAGGGTCGCACCGAGGGCATGAATCAATGGAAGTCGGCCCATGCGGTGAAAACCTCCGCCCGGACGCTGGCCGAGGCGCTGGCCGGCGCCGACGTCTTCTTCGGATTGTCGGTCAAAGGCGCGGTGACGAAAGAGATGGTGAAATCGATGGCGGCAAAGCCGATCATCTTCGCCATGGCCAATCCCGATCCGGAAATTAGCGCCGAGGAAGTGGCGGAGGTGCGCAACGACGCCATCATGGCCACCGGACGTTCCGACTATCCCAATCAGATCAACAACGTCCTTGGTTTTCCCTACATCTTCCGCGGCGCGCTCGACGTGCGCGCGACCGCCATCAACATGGAGATGAAGATCGCCGCGGCCAAAGCGCTTGCCGCGCTCGCGCGTGAGGACGTTCCCGACGAGGTGGCCGCCGCCTACGGGATCCGGCCGAAATACGGGCCCGAATACATCATCCCGGTTCCCTTCGACCCGCGGCTGATCTCGTTCGTTCCGCCCGCCGTTGCCGCCGCCGCCATGGATAGCGGCGTCGCGCGACGCCCCATCATCGACATGGATGCCTACCGGGCGCAACTGCGCTCGCGCCGCGATCCCGTGGCAGGAATTCTCCAGCGTGTTTACGAGCGGCTGCGGCGTCGCCCGCAACGCGTCGTCTTCGCCGAAGGCGAAGAGGAGCAGGTCATCCGCGCCGCAGCGAGCTTCGTCAACGAGGGGCTTGGGACCGCCCTCCTCGTGGGGCGCGAAGACCGCGTGCGCGAAAGCGCGCACACGCTCGGCATTGAACTCGGCGGCGGCATCGAGATCATCAATGCGCGGCTCTCGCAGCGCAACGCGGCCTATGCCGCGTACCTCTACGAGCGGCTTCAACGCGATGGCTTTCTCCAGCGCGACGTGCAGCGCCTCGTCAATCAGGACCGCAACCATTTCGCCGCCTGCATGGTCGCGCTCGGCGATGCCGATGCCATGGTGACCGGCGTCACGCGCAATTTCTCGGTGGCGCTCGCTGACATACGTCGCTGCATCGATCCCAAGCCTGGCCACCGCGTAATGGGCGTGTCACTGGTGCTGGCGCGCGGACGCACGGTGCTGGTGGCGGACACCGCGGTGACCGAAATGCCCAATGCTGAGATTTTGGCCGACATCGCGGTCGAAGCCGCCGGTGTCGCACGCCGCTTCGGCTATGAGCCGCGAATCGCGCTGCTGGCGTTCTCGACCTTCGGCCATCCGCCGGGGGAGCGTTCCGCGCACGTGCAGGGGGCGGTGCGCATCCTCGACCAGCGCCGCGTCGACTTCGAATATGACGGGGACATGGCGGCCGACGTCGCCCTCAACATGGAGTTGCGCGAGGCCTATCCGTTCTGCCGCCTGTCCGGTCCGGCCAATGTGCTGATCATGCCGGCATTCCATTCCGCCTCGATCTCGACCAAGCTGCTGAAAGAACTCGGCGGCGCCACCGTCATCGGCCCGGTCCTGGTCGGGCTCGACCGGTCGGTGCAAATCGTGCCGCTCTCGGCCAATGACGCCCAGCTCGTCAACATGGCCGCGCTCGCGGCTTTCAACGTAAGCGGGTGACCACAGGAGCCCATATGAGCGAGAAGCTTCGCGGCGTGATCGCCGCCATTGCAACCGCCCTGGACAAGGAAGAAGAACCGGATTGCGCCCGCTCGGTGGCACTCGCGCGTTTTCTGCTCGCCAACGGCTGCGACGGGTTGAACGTATTGGGCACCACCGGCGAGGCGACCTCGTTCACGTGCGAACAACGCAAGCGTCTCATGACCGCTTACCGCGAAGCGGGCTTGCCGCTCGATCGCCTCATGGTCGGCACTGGCGCCGCCGCGATCGGCGATGCGGTCGCGCTGACACGCCATGCTGCCGAACTCGCGTTTGCCGGAGCGCTGCTCTTGCCGCCGTTTTACTACAAAGGCGTGCCGGACGAGGGACTCGCTGCCTATATCGAGACGATCGTGGCCGCGACGGCAGCAAGGCCAATCCCGCTTTATCTTTATCACTTTCCGGCACAGGCGGGAGTTCCCTGGCATCCCTCGCTGGTCAAGCGCCTCATCGCCGACTTCGGTACCCGCATCGTCGGGCTCAAGGACTCCTCGGGCGATATGGCCTATGCGCGCGAGATCGCGGCGATCTCTCCTCGCTTCGCCGTGTTTCCCTCGACCGAAGCGGTGCTGATGCAAGCCCGCTCGGGAGTGTTCGCCGGCTGCATTTCGGCCACCGCCAATCTCAACGCCGACCTCTGCGCACGCGCGTGGCGCAGCGGCGACGGGGGCGCGCTCGATGCCGCAGTCGGCATCCGCAAGCTCTTCGACGGCAAGCCGTTGGTCCCCGGAGTTAAGGCAGTCATTGCGCATATCCATGGCGACAACGCCTGGGCACGGGTCAAGCCGCCGTTGACCGCCTTTCCCGCAGGCGAGCAGGTGGCCGCTGCCTACGACGAACTGCGCGACATTGCCCCGCAGCCGTCCAAGATCGCCGCGGCGGCCGGCCAAGCGAGGTGAGCAAGCACTTGCCGCCCCGATCGACGCGCCTGGAAACCGGCCTCGCCGCAAACCGATGGATCGTGCACCATGGTCTATCGTTCGCCGTTTAGATATCCCGTGCCGTTGACGCTCCGGGATAGGCCGACTATAAGCGCCGCCTTGGCGGCGAGTTGCTCGCCGCCGCTTGCTTTTTTGCGCCATCTCCGCCGCACGACCATACCCGGAGCGGCCACCTTAGAACGAGCGTAGCCATGCCTAATACCCCTTCGGCCCGCAAGGCGACCCGCAAGATCGCGCGGCGCACCGAGATCAACAAAGCGCGCCGCTCGCAAATGCGCAGCTTCCTGCGCCGGGTCGAGGAAGCGATCACCGCCGGCGACCGGAGCACCGCACTCGCGGCACTTAAGGAAGCGGAGCCGGTGATCATGCGCGCGGCGCAGAAAGGCGTCGTGCATCCCAATGCCGCAAGCCGCAAGGTATCGCGCCTGGCGCACAGGGTGGCCAAGCTCGCCACCTAGGCGGCGGAACATCCAAGGCGACTGCGCTGGCGCTAAATCGCCGATCGTGCCGCCGAGAACATCGCCGCGGATAGTCGCTCAATCGGATCGCGCGCGCCGATCCATGATTGTCGGAAAATCTGCTGCTCGTTGTTTAAAAAGCGTCACAAAAAATCGC